>NZ_JAAKGN010000240.1:0-5064 GCF_011039295.1 Modestobacter sp. KNN46-3
GAGATCGAGACGACGTTCACGCACACCGTGGTCGGTGAGTCGAGCGCGGCGCTGGAGTGGACCTCCACCGGCACCCTGCGCGACGGGAAGCCGTTCACCTACCGCGGGGTCACCCTGATCGAGGGGGACGAGGAGGAGCTGTCCGGCGTCCGCACCTACTACGACTCGGCCGCCTTCATCCAGGGCCGCAGCGGCACCGCCTGACCTCGGCAGCACAGCAGCGCCCCGGTGACCGGCGGGCCGCCGGGGCGCTGCGGTACCGACGGCGGTCGGCCGTGAACCGGATCGTCGGGTCCGGCCATGAAGGGGTGTGACGAGCCCACCCTCCGCTGCCGGAGAATCACCACCCGTGGTCGGACTCCGCTCCGTGCACCGGTCGATCGACCCTCCGCCGGGTCCGGTGCCGCTGCGGGCACTCCCCTCGGCGCTGCCCACCGACGCCGCGCTGATCGCCCGCTCGACGTCCGAGCCGGAGCAGTTCACCGCACTGTTCGACCGGCACGCCGCCGCCGTGCACCGCTACCTCGGCCGGCGCGTGGGCGACCTCGCCGACGACCTGCTCAGCGAGACGTTCCTCATCGCGTTCCGCCGGCGCGCGGCGTACCGCCCGCAGCACGTCGAGGTCCGCCCCTGGCTGCTGGGCATCGCCACCCACGTCGTGCACGGGCACGAGCGCACCGAGCGGCGCCGCTACCGGACGCTGGCCAAGGCCGCCGGGCAGCCGGAGGAGCACGCCGCCGACCCTGCCGAAGCAGCCGACCGGATCGACGCCCAGGCCTTGCGCGGCCCGCTGGCCGGCGCGCTGGCGGCGCTGGAGCCCCGGGACCGGGACGCGCTGCTCCTGCTCGCCTGGGGCGACCTGACCTATGCCGAGATCGCCGCCGTCCTCGACGTCCCGGTCGGGACGGTCCGCTCCCGGCTGCACCGCGCCCGCCGGCAGACCCGCACCGCGCTCGGGGACGTCTCCCCGTCCAGCGACACCCCGGAGGAGACCCGATGAACGAGCTGACCGCACTCCGCGAGGCCGGCCCCGAGGCGCCGGCCCTCTCCCCCGCCGCTCGCTCCGCCGCCCGGGCCGCCCTGCTGGCGGAGATCGACGGCCCGGCCACGGCCCGCCGTCGCAGGCCCAGCCGGCGGACGACGCTGCGGCTGGGTGCCGCGGGGGTCGCCGTCGCCGCGGCCTGGACGGCGGCCGTCGTCATCGCCGCGCCGGACGGTCCGGGGACACCGGCCGACAGCGTCACGCTCGTCGACTTCACGATGCCGACGTTCCCGCTCTCGCTCGACCCGGTCCCCGACGGGCTCCGTCCGGCCTTCGACGGGGACGGCGACGGCGCCTCGATCGCCGCCTACGACGACCCCACCGGGGAGCACGGCTTCACCCTGCACGTGGGCGACGACGAGTCCCCGCGGCCCGACGAGGACGTGGCCGGCGTCGAGGTCGCGGCGGTGGACGAGGTCAGCGTCGACGGACGCGACGCCGAACTGGTCCGCTGGTCCCAGGACTGGTGCACCGGCGACGGCCTGGGCGAGGACTGCGGTCGCCGCGCGTTCACCTGGCTGACCTGGGAACGGTCGGAGGACCAGTGGGTGACGATCGAGGCCCACGGCCGGTACCGGACGTCCGAGCAGGTGCTGGCCATCGCGCGGTCACTGGTCGACCGACCGCAGCCCGCGACCCTGGACATCGGGCTGGCACCGGCCGGCTGGTCGGTGCAGTTCTTCAAGATGGGCCGGGTGCTGACGCTGGTCAACGACGCGTACGAGCAGCAGGAGATCACCGTCCACGTCCCGCTGCCGGAGGACGTGGCCCCGGCCGACCAGGTGCGCAGCAGCATCATGGGGCCGATCGGCCCCCAGCTGGACGTGGTCGTGCACGGCCGGCCGGCCCAGCTGGTGCTGGTCGACACCGGGTACCTGGACCAGCGCGGCTGGTTCCTGCAGGCGCAGTTCACCGACGGGACGACGTTCACCCTGCAGGTGCCCGACGCGTTCACCCAGGAGCAGGTGCTCGAGTTCGCCGAGCAGGTGAAACACCGACCCTGAGGACGACGAAGGCCCCCACCCGGATCGGGTGGGGGCCTTCGACTGGTGGGCAAGGGGGGAGTTGAACCCCCACGTCCTCTCGGACACACGGACCTGAACCGTGCGCGTCTGCCATTCCGCCACTTGCCCTGGCGAGGAAGGACAGTAGCAGCCCCCGGCGCCGCCTCTCGCAGCCCCCCGCTCGGCACGGCACCGACCATCGCCGGCGGCGCGCTGGTAGAACGGTGTGTCGACACGGCGCGGACGAGATCGTCCGGGGCGTCCTGTGCTTCCCGACCGTTCCGGCGACCCGCCCCCGGTTACGATCGGCACTCAGGGCAGTGGGAGGTCGACCGAGCGCAAGGGAGCGACTGTGGGTGCGCTGCAGCGCTTCGAACGACGCCTCGAGGGCATGGTCGGGCTGGCCTTCGCCCGGGTGTTCAAGGGGAAGGTGCACCCCGCCGAGATCGCCCACGCCCTCCAGCGCGAGGCCGATGAGCAGCGCTCGGTGCTCAGTGGTGACCGGGTGCTCGCCCCGAACGTCTTCGTCGTGACCCTCGGCCCCACCGACCACGAGAACCTGGTCGAGTGGTCCGAGCAGCTGGCCGCTGAGCTCGCCGACATGGTCGCAGAGCACATCCAGCGCGAGGGCTACCAGACCTTCGGCGACATCGAGGTCCGGCTGGAGCTCGACGAGGAGCTGCGCACCGGGGTCTTCGAGGTCGGCTCGCACGTCACCGGCGGGGCCTCGCAGCGCTCGCCGGCCGCGCCACCGCCACCCCCACCCGGCCTGCCCCCGCTGCCGCGGCTGCCCGGCGCCGCCATGGGGGCCACCGACACCGGCGCCCAGGAACCCTCGGTCGTGGGCCGCCCCGGCCAGCGGGTCAGCCACGTCCTGGTCGTCGACGGCCCGGGCACCAAGCACGTGCTCGAACAGGGCAGCAACGTGCTGGGTCGCGGCACCGAGGCCGACGTCCGGCTGCCCGACACCGGGGTGAGCCGCAAGCACGCCGACGTCCAGCTCGTCGGCGGCGCGGTCGTCGTCGAGGACCTCGGCTCGACCAACGGCACGCTGGTGAACGGTCGCCGGGTGGGGCGCCAGGAGCTGGCCGACGGCGATGTCCTCCGCATCGGTCACTCGGTGCTGGTGTACCGACAGGACGGCGCGTGAGCGCGGTCCCCGGGGGTCGCTGTGCCGGCTGAGATCGTGCTGCAGGCCTTCCGCTTCGGGTTCCTGATCCTGCTCTGGCTGTTCGTCTTCGCCGCCTTCCGGGTGGTGCGCGCCGACCTGTTCGGGGGCCGGGCCGGCCGGGTGGCCTCGGTGCCGCCCCGCGCCGCCGCCGCCCGCAAGCGCGGCGGCCGCGGACCCCGCCACCTCGTCGTCACCGCCGGCCCGCTGTCGGGCACCCGGATCACCCTGGGGGAACAGGCCATCCTGATCGGCCGCGCCGACGACTCGACCCTGGTGCTCACCGACGACTTCGCCTCCTCCCGGCACGCGCGGCTGACCAACCGCGGCGGCCAGTGGTACGTGGAGGACCTCGGGTCCACCAACGGCACCTACCTCGACCAGCAGCGGGTGCAGGGCCCGCTGCTGGTGGCCCCCGGTCAGCCGATCCGGATCGGGCAGACCGTCCTGGAGCTGCGTTCATGAGCTTGGTCCTCCGCTATGCGGCGCGTTCCGACCGCGGTCTGATCCGCGGCACCAACCAGGACTCGGTGTACGCCGGGCCCCGGTTGCTGGCCGTCGCGGACGGCATGGGCGGGCACGCGGCGGGCGACGTCGCCAGCAAGGTCGTCATCGCGGCGCTGGAGCACCTCGACGAGGACGCCCCCTCCGGCGACCTGCTCCAGGCGCTGCGTCACGCGGTGTTCGAGGGCAGCGAGCACCTGCGCGAGGTGATCCGGGAATCCCCGCAGCTGGAGGGCATGGGGACGACGCTGACCGCCGTCCTCTTCGCCGGCGGCCGGTTGGGGCTGTGCCACGTCGGTGACTCCCGCGCCTACCTGATGCGTGACGGCGAGCTGCATCAGATCACCCACGACGACACCTTCGTCCAGACGCTGATCGACGACGGCCGGATCACCGAGGAGGAGGCCAACAGCCACCCGCAGCGCTCGCTGCTGCTGCGCGCCCTCAACGGCCAGGACGTCGAGCCGGACCTGTCGATGCGCGACGCCCGCGCCGGCGACCGCTACATGCTGTGCTCCGACGGGCTCTCCGGCGTGGTCAGCCACGAGACGCTCGCCGGCGCGCTGCGTGAACCGGACGCCCAGGCGACCGCCGACCGGCTGATCGAGCTCGCGCTGCGCAGCGGCGGCCCGGACAACATCACCTGCATCGTGGCCGACGTCGTCGAGGACGACGGCCGTGGCGTGCTCGTCGAGCCGGTCGTCGACGGCGCCGCCGGCGACCACGTGGGCCAGCGGGAGGTCGACCCCCGGTCGGCCGCCGGTCGCGCCGCGCTCGCCGACCCGCAGGCCACCGGGCAGTCCACCGCGCTGACCACCAGCTCCCCACCGCCGCGCCGTCGCCGGCCGTTGCGGACCGCGCTGTTCGCGCTGGCCGCCGTCGTGGTGCTGGGGGCCGCGACGATCGGCGCCTACCTGTTCGTGATGGGCCACTGGTTCGTCGGGGTCGCCGAGACCGCCGACGGCGACCGGGTCGGGGTGTTCCGCGGACTCAACGCCTCCGTCGTCGGGCTGGACCTCTACCGCCTGGACGAGGCGACGGCGCTGGCCACCACCGACCTCACCCAGGCCGCCCGCAACCGGGTCAGCGACGGGATCCCCGCCGACGACCCGGACGACGCCGCGCGGATACTGTCCAACCTCCGCGGCCAGCAGCTGCCGCTGTGCCGGACGACGTCCGCGCTGGCCACCGGCACCCCGTCCCCCACCCCGGCCCCTCCGGCGAAGCGGGCGAGCGCCCGGTGGTCGCGCACGATGACCAGGACGGCGACGAACAGCACCAGCCCGACCGTGGCCCACACCAACTGGACCGGGGCGTCCACGCTCGCGGAGCTGCTGCCGCCGAGC
>NZ_JAAKGN010000241.1:0-4910 GCF_011039295.1 Modestobacter sp. KNN46-3
GGCGTCCTCGTCCTCCCGGATGGCCTTCACCACCCGGCCCCACGGTGAGCGCATGAGCGCCCAGACCAGCAGCGAGCACAGCGCCACCAGGATCCACCCGACGGTGACGACCCAGAGCTCGCCGCCGCTCCAGGTGGTGCCGATCAAGTTGTACCGGCGGCCGGTGTCCCACGGGGCCAGCGCGATGAAGTCGCGGTTGAAGGCCGACAGGCCCCGGGTGCCACCGGTGACCGGGGTGGCGGAGACCGATCGGAAGACCAGTCTCAGCCCCTCGGCCGTGGCGATGGTGACGATCGCCAGGTAGTCGGCACGCAACCTCAGCGTGGGCAGGCCCAGCAGCAGGGCGAGCACGACGGCGGCGAGCACCCCGACGAGGACGCCGACCCAGAAGGGCAGCCCCCACTGGCTCACCGAGATGGCGATGCCGAACCCGCCGAGCATGGCGAAGGCGATCTGGCCGAAGTTGAGCAGCCCCGTGTACCCGAAGTGCACGTTGATGCCGATGGCGAGCAGGGCGAAGAAGATCGCCTGGAACCCGAAGAACGCCTTGCCCGCGATCGCGAACGCGTTGAGGAGGTCGGCCATCGGTCAGCCGATCCTGGCGCGGCTGCCCAGGATGCCCTGGGGACGGACGACGAGGATGACGATCAAGAGGAGCAGCCCTCCGACGTACTTCATGTCATTCGGGATGACGAGGGTGGACATCTGCACGAAGACACCGACGATGAGGCTGCCGAGCAGGGCGCCGTAGGCGGTCCCGAGCCCGCCGAGGGTGACCCCGGCGAACATCAGCAGCAGCAGTCGGAAGCCCATGTCCCACTGGACCTGGTCGGAGAGGCCGAGGAGCACCCCGCCGAGCGCGGCGAGCGCACCGCCGAGCACCCACACGAACAGGACGACGCGGTTGACGTCGATCCCGGAGGACGCCGCCAGGTCCCGGTTGTCCGACACCGCCCGCATCGCCTTGCCGATCTTGGTGCGCTGCAGCATGAGCGCCACCAGCACGAGCACGACGACCGCGATGACGATCGAGGCGACGTCCCGGTCCTGCAGGGTGAACGGGCCGTAGCTCTTCGCCCGCTGGCCCTGGTAGTCGGCGTAGGGGTTGGAGAACCCGCCGTAGAAGATCTGGTAGCTGTAGCGCAGCGCCAGGGACAGGCCGATCGAGACGACCAGCGCCGCGATGAGCCCGGTGCCGCGTCGTCGCAGGGGCCGCCAGATGGCCAGCTCGTTGAGGGCGCCGACGACCCCGCCGACCACCATCGCCAGCAACGCGGCGGGGATCAGCGGCACCCCGCCCTGCACGTTGATGTACCAGGCCGCGATGGCGCCGATGGTGACCAGCTCGCCGTGGGCGAAGTTGGTCAGCCCGGTGGTGCCGTAGATCAGCGACAGGCCGACCGCTGCCATGGCGATCAGGAGCCCGAACCGCAGGCCGTCGACGAACAGCTGGACGGCCCGGATGGTGCCGCCGCCGTCGTTGCGACTGCCGTCGTTCAGGCCGATGTTCACCGGCTGGGCTCGCCCCGCGTCGACGGTGACGGTGCGGCTGGGCTCGCCGTTAAGCTCGACCCCCTCCGGCAGGTCGTCGGGGTCGACGGTCACGACGTACTGGCCGGCGCCCGGCAGGTCGACCGCCCACCGGCCGTCCTCGTCGGTCTGGACGGTGTCCACGACGTCGCCGTCCGGTGTGGCCACCTCGACCGAGATGCCCTCGATCGGGCCGCTCAGGCTGGTCTGCAGGGTGCCGCGCACCTGCTCACCGACGGCGGAGGCGACGCCGGGGACCAGGGTGGCGAAGGCCATCCCGAAGGCGGCGACGAGCAGGACCAGGACCAGCGGACGGCGGGCGCTGCGCCACCGGCGTGCGCTCCGCCGGGGTGCTGACCGGTCCTCCCGGGTGGAGCTGCGTTCCCCGTGCCTCGCGGCACGGTGGGGCGCGTGCGTCACTCGACCTCCCAGCCGTTGGATGTGAGGCGGGACAGTAACCCACCCCTGTTACGGGGATCGACCTGCTGGGACACACTGTGACCCTTCTGCGACACGCCGATGTGCTACTCGCCGGTAGTCCGGGAGCGACGTGTCGGCCGGGCCCGCGGTCCGGCGTCCCCGGGGAGCGAGGCGCCAGTGCGGGCCCGGAGCGGGTTCAGCGGGCCGGGCGGATCAGGCAGGTGAGCCGTGCGCTGGCCGTCGGCCGGCCGGCCTCGTCGCTCACCGAGATCAGGAAGGTCGCCAGCGTGCGGCCACGCCGGACCGGCGTGCAGACCGCGGTGACCAGGCCGGAGGTGGCCGCCCGCAGGTAGCTGGCGTTCAGCTCGATGCCGACCACGGTGCCGCCGGGCCCGGCGTGCAGCATCGCCGCCCAGGACCCGATGCTCTCGGCCAGGGCGCAGGTGGCTCCACCGTGCAGCAGGCCGAAGGGCTGTTCGTTGCCGGCGACCGGCATGGTCGCCACCAGCCGGTCGGGGGTGTAGTCGGTGATCTGGATCCCGAGCTTGTCGTCCAGGGGCCCCTGGGTGTCGGACGGCAGCCAGTCCGGACGCGCGGTGGTCATCCGCGCACCGTAGCCACCGGCGGCACCGTGGTCGGCATCGAGCTGAACGCCAGCTACCTGCGGGCGGCCACCTCCGGCCTGGTCACCGCGGTCTGCACGCCGGTCCGGCGTGGCCGCACGCTGGCGACCTTCCTGATCTCGGTGAGCGACGAGGCCGGCCGGCCGACGGCCAGCGCACGGCTCACCTGCCTGATCCGCCCGGCCCGCTGAACCCGCTCCGGGCCCGCACTGGCGCCTCGCTCCCCGGGGACGCCGGACCGCGGGCCCGGCCGACACGTCGCTCCCGGACTACCGGCGAGTAGCACATCGGCGTGTCGCAGAAGGGTCACAGTGTGTCCCAGCAGGTCGATCCCCGTAACAGGGGTGGGTTACTGTCCCGCCTCACATCCAACGGCTGGGAGGTCGAGTGACGCACGCGCCCCACCGTGCCGCGAGGCACGGGGAACGCAGCTCCACCCGGGAGGACCGGTCAGCACCCCGGCGGAGCGCACGCCGGTGGCGCAGCGCCCGCCGTCCGCTGGTCCTGGTCCTGCTCGTCGCCGCCTTCGGGATGGCCTTCGCCACCCTGGTCCCCGGCGTCGCCTCCGCCGTCGGTGAGCAGGTGCGCGGCACCCTGCAGACCAGCCTGAGCGGCCCGATCGAGGGCATCTCGGTCGAGGTGGCCACACCGGACGGCGACGTCGTGGACACCGTCCAGACCGACGAGGACGGCCGGTGGGAGGTCGACCTGCCGGGCGCCGGCCAGTACGTCGTGACCGTCGACCCCGACGACCTGCCGGAGGGGGTCGAGCTTAACGGCGAGCCCAGCCGCACCGTCACCGTCGACGCGGGGCGAGCCCAGCCGGTGAACATCGGCCTGAACGACGGCAGTCGCAACGACGGCGGCGGCACCATCCGGGCCGTCCAGCTGTTCGTCGACGGCCTGCGGTTCGGGCTCCTGATCGCCATGGCAGCGGTCGGCCTGTCGCTGATCTACGGCACCACCGGGCTGACCAACTTCGCCCACGGCGAGCTGGTCACCATCGGCGCCATCGCGGCCTGGTACATCAACGTGCAGGGCGGGGTGCCGCTGATCCCCGCCGCGTTGCTGGCGATGGTGGTCGGCGGGGTCGTCGGCGCCCTCAACGAGCTGGCCATCTGGCGGCCCCTGCGACGACGCGGCACCGGGCTCATCGCGGCGCTGGTCGTCTCGATCGGCCTGTCCCTGGCGCTGCGCTACAGCTACCAGATCTTCTACGGCGGGTTCTCCAACCCCTACGCCGACTACCAGGGCCAGCGGGCGAAGAGCTACGGCCCGTTCACCCTGCAGGACCGGGACGTCGCCTCGATCGTCATCGCGGTCGTCGTGCTCGTGCTGGTGGCGCTCATGCTGCAGCGCACCAAGATCGGCAAGGCGATGCGGGCGGTGTCGGACAACCGGGACCTGGCGGCGTCCTCCGGGATCGACGTCAACCGCGTCGTCCTGTTCGTGTGGGTGCTCGGCGGTGCGCTCGCCGCGCTCGGCGGGGTGCTCCTCGGCCTCTCCGACCAGGTCCAGTGGGACATGGGCTTCCGACTGCTGCTGCTGATGTTCGCCGGGGTCACCCTCGGCGGGCTCGGGACCGCCTACGGCGCCCTGCTCGGCAGCCTCATCGTCGGTGTCTTCGTGCAGATGTCCACCCTCGTCATCCCGAATGACATGAAGTACGTCGGAGGGCTGCTCCTCTTGATCGTCATCCTCGTCGTCCGTCCCCAGGGCATCCTGGGCAGCCGCGCCAGGATCGGCTGACCGATGGCCGACCTCCTCAACGCGTTCGCGATCGCGGGCAAGGCGTTCTTCGGGTTCCAGGCGATCTTCTTCGCCCTGCTCGCCATCGGCATCAACGTGCACTTCGGGTACACGGGGCTGCTCAACTTCGGCCAGATCGCCTTCGCCATGCTCGGCGGGTTCGGCATCGCCATCTCGGTGAGCCAGTGGGGGCTGCCCTTCTGGGTCGGCGTCCTCGTCGGGGTGCTCGCCGCCGTCGTGCTCGCCCTGCTGCTGGGCCTGCCCACGCTGAGGTTGCGTGCCGACTACCTGGCGATCGTCACCATCGCCACGGCCGAGGGGCTGAGACTGGTCTTCCGATCGGTCTCCGCCACCCCGGTCACCGGTGGCACCCGGGGCCTGTCGGCCTTCAACCGCGACTTCATCGCGCTGGCCCCGTGGGACACCGGCCGCCGGTACAACTTGATCGGCACCACCTGGAGCGGCGGCGAGCTCTGGGTCGTCACCGTCGGGTGGATCCTGGTGGCGCTGTGCTCGCTGCTGGTCTGGGCGCTCATGCGCTCACCGTGGGGCCGGGTGGTGAAGGCCATCCGGGAGGACGAGGACGCC
>NZ_JAAKGN010000242.1:0-4867 GCF_011039295.1 Modestobacter sp. KNN46-3
GCACCGCGCCGCCGGCGCGTGGTGCGCACGGACGGCCACGAGGGCGGGCCGGTCCGCCGGTCCACCACGGAGGAGACCTACTAGGACGAGGCGGCCCGGGTCTTCCTGACCCGCAGGCCGGCGGCGAGCAGCCGCTGCAGCAGCTCACGACAGTCCACCGGCTCCGCCCCGGCGGCGACGGCGCGGGCGTACAGCTCCTCCGGGACGTCGTAGTGGTCGCCCTGGAACGCCCGCCGCGGGATCTCCAGGTGCTGCTGGACGAAGGCGTGCAGCTCGTCGTAGCCGGTGTCGCTCACCAGGTGCGACCACCGCCGCCCCCGCCAGGGCCAGACGGGGGTGTCGATCAGCAGTGCCACCCCGACAGTGTGCCCCGGCTACGGTCAGGGCGTGACTGAGGAGATCCGCTGGGGAGTCGTCGGGCCGGGCCGCATCGCCGAGCAGGTGGTCAAGGACTTCGCGCACGTCGACGGCGCGCGGGCGGTCGCCGTCGCCTCCCGCTCGCTGGACCGTGCACAGGCCTTCGCCGGTCGGCACGGGATCGGGCGGTCGCACGGCTCCTACGCCGAGATCCTGGCCGACCCGGACGTCGACGTCCTGTACATCGCCACCCCGCACCCGCAGCACCACGCCGTCTCGCTCGGGGCGATCCAGGCCGGCAAGGCGCTGCTGGTGGAGAAGTCGTTCACCGCCACCGTCGCCGGGGCCACCGAGGTGGTCGAGGCGGCGCGCACGTCCGGCGTCTTCGCGATGGAGGCGATGTGGACGCGGTTCCAGCCGGCCGTCGTCCGGGCGCGGGAGCTGATCGCCGAGGGCGCCATCGGCGAGGTGCGCTCCGTGCAGGCCGACCTGGGCGTGTCCCGCGAGTTCGACCCCACCGACCGGCTGTTCGCCAAGGAGCTCGGCGGCGGCGCCCTCCTCGATCTCGGCGTCTACGTCGTCTCCTTCGCCCAGATGCTGCTCGGTGACCCGGACACCGTGACCGCCACCGGTTCGCTGTTCGAGACCGGCGTCGACGCCGAGGCTTCGCTGCTGCTCGGCTACGCCGACGGCCGCTCGGCCACCCTGATGACCTCGCTGCGCAACGCGCTGCCCGGCCAGGCCCGGGTCTTCGGGACGGCGGGCTGGATCGACGTCCTCCCCCGCTTCCACCACCCGCAGACGATCGTGCTGCACCGGGTCGGGGTGGACGCGGAGGAGATCACCCTCCCGCAGCTCGGTGGCGGCTACTCCCACGAGCTGATCGAGGTCACCGAGTGCCTGCGGGCCGGGCGGACCGAGAGCACCGTCATGCCGTTGGCGGACACCCTGGCCGTGCAGTCGGTGCTCGAGCAGGCCGCCGGTCAGCTGGGCATGACGTTCGCCGAGGACCCTGCCGCCCTCTGACGGCTCGGCGTCCTCGGCGCCTTGGGCGGCGGCTTCGGCGGCCAGGCCGCGCCGCTGGCCTGGGCCATCGTCGGCACCCGGGTGTGCGTACCCCCGGTGGCCCGGACGGCGTCGGCGAAGGTGACCGCGTCGACGGTGGCCGCACCACCGGGGTCGTTGTTGAAGTAGACGAGCACGTCGTCGGCGCCGTAGGTCTCCGCCAGCCGCTGCGCCCACAGCTCCAGCGTCTCCGGCCGGTAGCCCCAGCCGTCGGCTCCGGTGTGCAGTCGCAGGTAGCCCCACTCGGTGGTGCGCCACAGCGGGGCGATCGGCTGCTCGGCGCGGTCGGCCCAGCACAGCGCGGCCTGGTACCGCTCGAGCAGGCCGCGGACCTCGTCGGTCCACCAGCTCTCGTGCCGTGGCTCCACCGCGACCCGGGTGCCCGCCGGGAACTGGCCGAGGCACTCGCTGAGCAGCTCGAC
Organism: Modestobacter sp. KNN46-3; assembly: GCF_011039295.1. NCBI lineage: Bacteria > Bacillati > Actinomycetota > Actinomycetes > Geodermatophilales > Geodermatophilaceae > Modestobacter > Modestobacter sp. KNN46-3. The sequence goes on from NZ_JAAKGN010000242.1 coordinate 1,845, forward strand.
GTCGGCCTTCAGCGTGGGCGGCAGCTGCAGCAGGACGACGTCCAGCCGGTCTCCCAGGCCGGCCACGCGGTCCATCAGCCGGGCCACCGGCTCGGCCGGCTCGCGCAGCCGCTTGAGGTGGGTGAGGAAGCGGGAGGCCTTCACCGCCCACCGGTAGTCCGGCGGGGTGCGTTCACGCCAGCGCTCGAAGGTCGTCTGCTCGGGCAGCCGGTAGAAGGCGTTGTTGCTCTCGACGGTGGCGAAGTGCTCGGCGTGGTGCTCCAGCCAGAGTCGTTGCGGCAGCACCGGCGGGTAGAAGCGGCCGCGCCAGTCGCGGTACTGCCAGCCCGACGTCCCGATGATCACCGTCACCGCAGCCGCCTACCCTGCTCGACCATGAGCGACTCCTCCGCGCGCTTCAAGGACCTGTGCCTCGACGCCGTGGACCACCAGGCACTGGCCGACTGGTGGTGCACCGCGATGGGCTACGTCCGCCGTGACGACGTCGAGCCCGACGAGGAGGGCTGGGTCCGGCCGACGGGCTGGCCGGTGCCGATCGTCGACCGGTCCGGCGCCGGTCCGCTGATCTGGGTGGTGCCGGTGCCCGAGGGCAAGACGGTGAAGAACCGCATGCACCACGACGTCGTCGGCGACACCGAGGCGCTCCTGGCCCACGGGGCCACCCTGGTCCGCCGCCGGGACGCCGGACCGGACAACGAGCCCGACGCCGGGACCATCGACTGGGACGTGCTGGCCGACCCCGAGGGCAACGAGTTCTGCTGCTTCGCCCCGGTCCGGACGTGAGCGACCAGCTGACCGACCTGGCCGCCACCCGGCTGGCCGCCCTCTGCCTGAACCGGCGCGGCCGGCCCCGCGGCCTGACCTTCGACGACCACGTCGTCCGGGGCGGGCTGATCCTGGACCTCGCGCTCTGCGGGGCGCTGGTGCACACCGAGGACGCCGTGGAGATGGACCACGAGCGGGCGGCCGCGGCCGGCCTGGCCGACGTCGCAGCGCAGGCCGACGAGGGAGACGGCTCGCTGCAGGACTGGCTGGACTGGGGTGCGCTGGGCTTCGACGAGTGGGTCGGCCGGTTGGTACAGGCCGGGGTCTGGCGGCTGCTCCCGTGGTCGCCGCTGCGGCCGTTCCGCAGCTACGACGACGGCGACCCGGCGCGCACGGAGGCCGACCGGGCCCGGGGCCGGACCGGCGAGCCCGGCGCGGGTGCGAGTCGTCAGACGCTCGCCGTCCTGGCGGTGGGCAAGGTCAGCGCACTCAGCGGGAAGCTCGGCCAGCCGCCGTCCTGGGTGCTGGCCGGCCTCGGTGAGGCGCAGTGGGCCGGCGAGCTGGTCGTGGAGCGGCTCACCGAACTGCGGAGCCGGATGCGCACCAACGGCCATGCGCTCGACGGCCCCGCGATCAGCGACCCGGGATAACTGCGGACGAGCACCGGAGCCGCCCCAGCCACTCCGCTGACGATCATGGGGTCAGCGGGGCGACGCGCCGAGCAGCATCGGCGGGTCGCCACCGCAGGTCCATGATCGTCGGGGAGACCAGCCAGGACGCCGACAGGGGCGGCCCGCCGAAGCGGACCGCCCCTGCCGGGCAGTGCTGGTGGTGCAGTGCTCAGCGGGACGCTGAGCGGTGTGGACTCAGAAGTCCATGCCGCCCATGCCGCCGTCGCCGCCGCCGGCCATGGCCGGGGCGTTCTTCTCCGGCTTGTCGGCGATGACGGCCTCGGTGGTGAGGAAGAGCGCCGCGATGGAGGCGGCGTTCTGCAGCGCCGAGCGGGTGACCTTGGCCGGGTCGATGATGCCGGCCGCGATCAGGTCCACGTACTCGCCGGTGGCGGCGTTGAGGCCCCAGCCGGTCTCGGAGTTGCGGACCTTCTCCGCCACGACGCCGCCCTCGAGGCCGGCGTTGATGGCGATCTGCTTCAGCGGGGCCTCGAGCGCGACGCGCACGATGTTGGCACCGGTCGCCTCGTCACCCTCGAGCTCGAGCTTGTCGAACGCGACGGCCGTGGCCTGCGCGAGAGCGACGCCACCACCGGCGACGATGCCCTCCTCGACGGCGGCCTTGGCGTTGCGCACCGCGTCCTCGATGCGGTGCTTGCGCTCCTTGAGCTCGACCTCGGTCGCGGCGCCGGCCTTGATGACGGCGACGCCACCGGCCAGCTTGGCCAGGCGCTCCTGCAGCTTCTCGCGGTCGTAGTCGGAGTCCGACTTCTCGATCTCGGCGCGGATCTGGTTGACGCGACCCTGGATCTGGTCGGCGTCACCCGAGCCCTCGATGATGGTCGTCTCGTCCTTGGTGGTGACGAACTTGCGCGCTCGGCCCAGCAGCGACAGGTCGGCGGTGTCCAGCTTGAGGCCGACCTCCTCGCTGATGACCTGACCACCGGTGAGGATCGCGATGTCGCCCAGCATGGCCTTGCGACGGTCGCCGAAGCCGGGGGCCTTGACGGCGACCGACTTGAAGGTGCCGCGGATCTTGTTGACCACCAGGGTCGCGAGGGCCTCGCCCTCGACGTCCTCGGCGATGATCGCCAGCGGCTTGCCGGACTGCATGACCTTCTCCAGCAGCGGGAGCAGGTCCTTGACCGTCGAGATCTTGCTGTTGACGACCAGGATGTACGGGTCGTCGAGCACGGTCTCCATGCGGTCGGTGTCGGTCACGAAGTAGGCCGACAGGTGACCCTTGTCGAAGCGCATGCCCTCGGTGAGCTCGAGCTCGAGACCGAAGGTGTTGCTCTCCTCGACGGTGATGACACCTTCCTTGCCGACCTTGTCCATCGCCTCGGCGATGAGCTCGCCGATGGCGGGGTCAGCGGCGGAGATCGAGGCGGTGGCCGCGATCTGCTCCTTGGTCTCGACGTCCTTGGCGGTCGAGAGGAGGTACTCCGAGACCGAGGCGACGGCCTTCTCGATGCCCTTCTTCAGGGCCATCGGGTTGGCGCCGGCGGCGACGTTGCGCAGCCCCTCGCGGACGAGGGCCTGGGCGAGCACGGTGGCGGTGGTGGTGCCGTCACCCGCGACGTCGTC
>NZ_JAAKGN010000243.1:0-4754 GCF_011039295.1 Modestobacter sp. KNN46-3
CCAGCCACACCGCCTTCGGCTACCTCGCCGACGCCTACGACCTCGAGCAGTTCGGCATCAGCGGGCTGGCGCCGGACGAGGAGCCGGCCACCGAGGCGCTGACCGAGGCGACCGGGTTCGTCCGCGAGCACGACGTGCGCACCATCTACTTCGAGACCCTGGTCAGCCCCGCCGTCGCCGAGACCGTGGCGCGGGAGACCGGCGCGGAGACCCGGCAGCTGGACCCGATCGAAGGGCTCACCGACCAGTCGGCGGGCGGGGACTACCTGGAGCTCATGCGGGCCAACCTGGCCGGCCTGCAGGCGGGTCAGCAGTGCTCCTGAGCACCCGACCCCGGCAGGCGCCCACCGCGGCCTCGACTGCCTGCGACAGCGCGCTGACGGTGCGCGGCGGCGGTTTCGGTCACGGCCGGGACGCCGTCCTGACCGGCGTCGACCTGACCGTCCGCCCCGGGGAGGTGGTCGCGGTCCGCGGGCCCAACGGGGCCGGCAAGTCGACGCTGGTCCGGGGGGTGCTGGGCCTGTGCGACGTGCAGGCCGGCGAGGTACGGCTGTTCAACGTGCCGCGGGCGCGGTTCCGCGACTGGCACCGGGTCGGCTACGTGCCGCAGCGGCACACCGTGGCCGGCGGCGTCCCGGTGACCGTGCGCGAGCTGGTCTCCTCCGGCCGGCTGAGCCGGCTGCGGGCCTGGCAGCGGTTCGGCGAGGTCGACCGGTGCGCCGTCGACTGCGCGCTGGAGGGTGTCGGGCTGGCCGGGTTCGACCGTCGGCTGCTCACGGAGCTGTCCGGCGGCCAGCAGCGCCGCGCGCTGCTGGCCCGCGCGCTGGCCGGCGACCCGGAGCTGCTGCTGCTGGACGAGCCGACGGCCGGCGTGGACGCGGCCAGCCAGCGGGTGCTCGCTGCCACGCTCGCGGGTCTGGCGGAGACCGGCGCGGCCGTGGTGGTGGTCGTGCACGAGCTGGGCCCGCTGGCCGAGGTGGTGACCAGGACGGTGACGCTGCCGGGCATGGGCGCCCCGTGCTGAGCTACGAGTTCATGCGGCTGGCCCTCGCGGCCGCCGTGCTCGTCGGCCTCACCGCGCCCACCGTGGGCGTCTACCTGGTGCAGCGCCGGCTGTCGCTGATCGGCGACGGCCTGGGCCACGTGGCGCTGCTGGGGGTGGCGGTCGGCCTGGTCACCAGGTCCGCGCCGGTGCTCACCGCGCTGCTGGCCACGGTGGCCGGCGCAGTGGCGGTGGAGGTGCTGCGCGCCCGCCGGTCGGCCAGCGCCGACGTCGCGCTGGCGATCATGTTCTACGGCGGGCTCGCCGGTGGCGTCGTCGTCGTCACCCGGGCGCCGGCCGGCACCCCGATCACCCTGGACAGCTACCTGTTCGGTGCGCTCACCACGACGACGCGGGGCGACCTGGTGCTGTTCGCCGGGATGGCCGTGGTCGTGCTCGCGGTGACGATCGGGTTGGGCCGGTCGCTGTTCACCGTCGCGCTGGACGAGGAGCACGCCCGGGCCAGCGGGCTGCCCGTGCTGCAGCTGAACCTGCTGCTGGCCGTGGTCACCGCGGTCACCGTGACGCTGTCGATGCGCGTGCTCGGCCTGCTGCTGATCAGCGGGCTGATGGTGCTGCCCGCCGGCTGCGCGCAGCTGGTGGCCCGCAGCTTCCGGAGCAGCCTGGTCATCGCGGCGCTGATCGGGGTCACCGTGTCGGTCAGCGGCACCGCGGTCTCCTGGTACGCCGACACCCCCTCGGGCGGGACCATCGTGCTGATGGCGGTCGCCGCCTACGCCGTGCTCAGCATCGCCCGCCTGCTGCGTCGAGGCAGCCCCCCGCCGGAGCCGGGCGCCGTCCCCGTGCCCGTCCACCCGGCGCGCAGGCCGGACGAGGCCGCGCTCCCCCGCTGACCGGCGGCGCCCGGTCCGGGCGCCGCCGGGAGCTCAGCGGACGGCGAGCAGCACCCGGCGATGGCCGCGGCCTGCGCGGGCGCCGGAGGGCAGCCGTGGGCGGGCCGACCAGACGGACGTCCTGTCGAGCGCGGTCAGCGCTCGGCTGCCCGTGCGTCGCGTCGGCGCTCCGCGCGGTTGCGCCGGTCGATCTGGCCGACGGCCGGCACGGCGGCCTGACCGGCGGCGGGGGTGGTGCTGCAGCCGCTCGGGGAACAGCAGTCGGACACGGGGTCTCCTCTTGTCGGGAGGCTCCTCGACGGAGCCGGACGTGGCACACCGCCGCCCAGGACGGCGGTCAGCGGCCCGTCGACGGGTACGGCAGCAGGGCCATCTCGCGGGCGTTCTTGATCGCCCGCGCCACCTGCCGGTGCTGCTCCGGGGTCAGGCCGGTGACCCGGCGGGCGCGGATCTTGCCGCGGTCGGAGATGAACGTGCGCAGCTGGGTGACGTCCTTCCAGTCGACCGGACCGTCCAGCTTGCGCTTCTTGCGGGGCCGGTCGCCCCGGGGCGCCGGGCTCACCAGGAGCTCTTCCGGATGCCCGGCAGCTCGCCGGCGTGCGCCATCTCCCGGAAGCGGATCCGGGACAGGCCGAACCTGCGCAGGTGGCCGCGCGGTCGGCCGTCGGCGACGTCGCGGTTGCACAGCCGGGTCGGGCTGGCGTCCCGCGGGAGCCGCTGCAGCGCTGCCTGCGCCGCGGCTGGCTCATCCGAGGTGGCGGCCGTGCGGGCGGTCTCCTTGAGCTGGGCCCGGCGCTCGGCGTGCCGGGCGACGACCTCGCGGCGCTGCTGGTCCTTGGCGATCATGGACTTCTTGGCCATCTCAGCGCTCCTCGCGGAAGTCGACGTGCCTGCGGATCCTCGGGTCGTACTTCTTCAGCACGAGCCGGTCGGGGTCGTTGCGGCGGTTCTTCCGGGTCACGTACGTGTAGCCGGTACCGGCGGTCGACTTGAGCTTGATGATCGGGCGGACGTCGTTGCCGCGGGCCATCAGCCGTCCCTCCGCCCGGCACCGAGCCGACGCCGTGCGCTCGGGTCGGTCGCCCGGACCCGGGCCACGACGGCCTCGATGCCCTGGACGTCGATGGTCTTGATGCCCTTCGTCGAGACGGTGAGCCGGATCCACCGGTTCTCGCTGGCCAGGAAGAAGCGCTTGGACTGCACGTTCGGGTCGAAGCGGCGGTTGGTACGGCGGTGCGAGTGGCTCACGGACCTGCCGAAGCTCGGCGTGCGTCCGGTCACCTCGCAGTAGGTGGCCATGGTGGTGCGCCTCCAGGAGTCGGTGGGCGGGAGCAGTGCAGACACTAGATGAACACGGTTCTCGTTTGCAGTTAGGGTGGTGGCATGACCTCCCGCCGCACCCCACTGGTGCTCGTCACCGGCCTGGACCGGGCCCTGACCGCGCAGGCCGCCACCCCCCTGCTGGACCGGCCGGGCAGCGTCGTGGTGCACCACGACGTCCGGGGCCTCGGGCAGGGGGTCGTCGTCCGCACCCTGCGCGAGCAGCGGGCCACCGGGGTCGTCGAGTCCACCGCCGCGATCGAGCTGGCCCACGGCTGCCTGTCCTGCACGCTCCGGCTCGACCTGCTGCCCCTGCTGCGCACCCTGGCCCGCCGGGACGACGTCAGCCGGATCGTGCTGCAGCTGGACCCCGCGCTGGAGCCCGAGCACCTGTGCTGGGCGTTCGAGGAGGTCGTCCTGGACGAGGACACCGCGGAGGACCAGGCGGCGGAGACCGCCGGCGACTGGGTGGAGGTGGCCGGCGTGCTCGTGGCCGTCGACGCCGCCCGCTGGCTCGACGCCGCCACCGGCGAGGAGACGATGGACGACCACGGCCTCGCAGCGACCGTCGACGACGAGCGGACGCTGGCCCAGGTCTCCGTCGGCCAGGTCACCGCCGCCGACGCGGTGCTGCTCGCCGGTGAGCCGGACGACGGCTGGGCTGCGGTCCGGCTCACCGCCGTGCTCGACCGGCTGGTGCCCGGCGGACCGCAGGCCCAGCTGGGCCGCGCCCACCCCGACGAGCTGCTGACCGCCCTGCCGGCGACCGCCAAGCGCGGCCGGATGCCCACCCCGCACGACGCCCTGCTCGCCGGCCAGCCCCCGCTGGACGCCGTCGCCGACGTGGAGCTGGTGCGCTTCTCCGCCACCCGGCCCTTCTCCCCCGAGCGACTGCACGACGCGATCGACGTGCTGCTGACCGGCGTGGTCTGCAGCCGCGGCCGGCTGTGGCTGGCCAGCCAGCCCGACCGGGCGATCTGGTTGGAGTCCGCCGGTGGCGGCCTGCGGATCGGTGACGCCGGTCCGTGGCTGGCCACCCTGGGCGCCGACGCCGAGCTGTGGAGCCAGGTCGACCCCGAGCGCAGCGCCGCCGCCGCGCTGCGCTGGGACGCCCTCCACGGCGACCGCGACGTCGAGATCGTCGTGCTCACCCACCGGCAGCCGGCCGCACTGATCACCGCGGCGCTGTCAGCCGCCCTGCTGATCGACGACGAACTGGCCGCCGGCGAGGACACCTGGGCGCCCTGCCCGATCCGTTCGGCACCTGGCACGCCGACCCCTGCGAGGCATCCGGCCCTGCGGACGAACCAGACCTGCACACCAGCACCACCGACCGAGAGGACCACTCCCGATGAGAGCCGGCACCCACCCCGAGTACCGCACCGTGGTGTTCCGCGACACCTCCAGCGGCGCGACCTACCGCACCCGCTCCACGATCCGCACCGAGGCGACCATCGACCTGGACGGCGAGACGCTGCCGGTGGTCAACGTCGAGATCAGCGCGGCCTCGCACCCGTTCTGGACCGGCAACCAGCGGG
>NZ_JAAKGN010000244.1:0-4745 GCF_011039295.1 Modestobacter sp. KNN46-3
CCTCGTCGGCCCGCCGCACCACCGAGATCCGGGCCGGGAAAGGTGGTGTGCGTCCCGGCGCCGGGGCAGGCTGTCCGGCGTGGACGAGCAGACCGAGCAGCGGCTGGTGCAGGTGGCGACCGACGAGATGCGGGTGCCCTTCTGGGTGGTGCTCGCCGGGGTCGGCGTGGGGTCCTTCTGGACGTTGATGGGCGTCCTCGTCGGCACCAGGCTGAGCCGCCGCCGCTGACGCCTCCGCCGGCCGCTCAGTAGGCGGAGATCTCCACCAGGTTGGCGTCCGGGTCACGCACGTACACGCTGCGCATCTCCCCCAGTGCCCCCTGCTTGGTCACCGGGCCGACCTCGACGGGCACACCGTGCGCGGCGAGCTCGTCGCGCACCTGGTCCAGCGGGTCCTCGGTGACCAGGCAGAAGTCGGCCGTGCCGGTGGCGGCGTGTGCGGCGCGGGGCTCGAACTCCGCGCCGCGCACGTGCAGGTTGATCTTCTGCCGGCCGAACCGCAGCGCCGTCCGCCCCTCCCCGAAGGTCTCCGCGGTCATCCCGAGGACCTGCGTGTAGAAGGCGAGGGTCCGGTCGAGATCGGCCACGGTCAGCACCAGGTGGTCGATCCGGTCGATGCGCATGCGCTGGTCCTACCCCTCCCGACGACGGCGGGCACCGGCCGGGTCGCTCAGTCCCACCGGCCGCGCAGGCGCTTGGTCTCCCCGCGCTGCTTCTTCGCCGTGATCCGCCGCTCCTTGGAGCCCCGGGTCGGCTTGGTCTTCCGCCGGGCGGCGGGTGGGGGTGCGATCGCCCCGCGGAGCAGCGCGGCCAGCCTCGCCCGGGCGGCCTCCCGGTTGCGCAGCTGCTGGCGGTGCTCGCTGGCGGCGATGGTGAGCACGCCGTCGACCAGCCGGTCACCGAGCCGCTCGACCAGCCGCTGGCGCTGGGTCTCGGTGAGCCCGGGCAGCTGCAACGGCGACACCGCGAGCTCCACCCGGGAATCGGCCGTGTTGACCCCCTGGCCACCCGGCCCCGAGGACCGGGAGAACCGCCACGACAGCGCCCCGGCCGGGACGACGAGACGGTCGCTCACCGGCAGGTCGCCGAACGCGTCGTCCCCGGGCACGTCGCACAGTGTCCCCGACGCCGGCCCGGAGGACGACCGACATCCGGCCCGGGCTGTGGGAGCCTGCCCGCCATGACCGCCCCCGAGGAGAGCTGGTCCGGGATCCGCTCCGCCGTCCGACTGATCGCCGCCGCCCTGCTGTTGAGCGTCCTGGCGATGCTGGTCGGCAGTGCGGACTGGCCCGCGCCGCGGCGGACCAGCTCCGGCTGGCAGGTCGCCGACGTCCCCGCGCCGCTGCTGACCCTGCTGCTGGTGACGGCGGTGCTGGGCCTGGCCGTCGCGGTGGTGCTCGCCCGACCACACCGGTTGGGGGCCGCCGTCACGGCGACCTGGTGGGCGGTGGCCGCCGCGGCCGGGTTCGCGCTCATCTGGAACGACCTGTACCTGACCGCGCTGGGCGACGGCCCGATCATCCCGGTGTTCGCCTGGGCGTTCACCTTCGTGCCGACACTGCTCGTCGGGCTGGTCGCCCGGCGAGGCGGCCGGGCGGTGCACCTGCGGGCGACCCTGGGCCTCGCCGTCCTGCTGCTGCCGTTGTCCGCGCTGGGCTGGCCGCTGGCGTCGGACTCCCGTGCCCTGATCTCCTTCTTCGGCGGCATCTACACGGTCGCGCTCTTCGGCGTGCTGCCCCTGGTCCTCGCGGTCGTCCTCACCCGGGCGCCGCGCGCACAGGTGACCCCGGTCGGGTGAACCCGCCGCCGCAGGAGCGTCGGGCGGACGCCGGCGGTCGCCCGGAGCGGTGAACGCGGACGGTTCACCTCGCCGAGTCCGTGACTGCGTGTGACGCTCGGTGGGTGACTCAGGACGCCTCCCCCCGGCTGCACCTGGTGACCGGCAACTCCGTCGAGCCCCTCACCGACGGCGCCCGGCCGGCCGAGGTCGAGACCGACAACGCGGTGATGGCCGACCTGCTGCGCCGCGCCGAGGCCCTCGACGCCCGGGTCGCCGCGGAGACCGCGCCCCGCTCGCTGCACCCGGCCGCTCTGGTCGCGGTCGGGGCGGTGCTGACCGTCGTCCTCGCCCTGCTGGGTCGCCAGCCGTGGCAGTTGCCCACCCGCGACGGCGGCGCGGTCGCCGACGTCCCGCAGTCGCTGGTGACCTTCCTGCTGCTCAGCGCGGCCCTGTGCGTCTGGGCCGCCGGCCGGCTGACCCGCCCGGCGGCGACCCTGCGCTCGGCCACCGCGGCCCGGACCTGGTGGGCGCTGCTCGGCGGGGCGGCCGTGGTCTCGCTGGCCGCCACCGTGTCGCTGGCCTCGTTCGCCGGCTACGAGGGGCCGGGTGACCTCCTGGCGCGCTGTGCGGTGGTCGCCGTGCCGGCCGTGCTGGCCGGGTTCATCGCCCGGCACGACGGGCGCACGGCCCGCATCCGGCTGGCCCTGGGCACCGGGTTGGTCACCGTGCCGCTGTGCGGCCTGGGCTGGGCGCTGCTGTCCTCCTCCGCCCGGTCGACGGCCGGCCTCACCGACGTCCTGACCATGACCGGCATGGCCGCCGCCATCCCCCTGACCCTGGCCGTCACCTTCGTGGCGGCCGACCGGCGCCGCCGCACCGCGGGCTGACCGGAGGACCATCGCGGGGTGACCACCCTCGCCGAGGCACTCCGCACCGGGACCGTCGTGGCCGACGGCGGCCTCTCCACCGAGCTCGAGTCCCGCGGGCACGACGTCACCTCGTCGCTGTGGTCGGCCCGCCTGCTGCGCGACGACCCGGCGGCCGTCACGGACGCACACGCCGCCTTCGCGCGCGCCGGCGCCCAGGTCGCCACCACCGCCAGCTACCAGGCGTCCTTCCCCGGCTTCGCCGCCGCGGGCATCGACGGGTCGCAGGCCCGCATGCTGATGGTCCGCTCGGTGCAACTGGCCCGCGACGGCCTGGCCCTGGCCGGCCGGGACGGCTGGGTGGCCGCCTCGATCGGGCCCTACGGCGCCTTCCTGGCCGACGGGTCGGAGTACACCGGCGACTACGCCGACCACGTCTCCGTGGCCGAGATGCGCGCGTTCCACCGGCCGCGGCTGGCCGTGCTCGCCGAGGCCGGCGCCGACGTGCTCGCCTGCGAGACGCTGCCCGCCGCCGCGGAGGTGGAGGCGCTGCTGGCCGAGCTGGCCGAGCTCGGTGTGCCCGCCTGGCTGTCGCTGACCTCGACGACCGGCCCGGACGGGGTGGCGCGCACCCGGCGCGGTGAGCGGCTGGACGAGGTCTGCGCGATGGCGCGGGACGTCGACGCGGTCATCGCCGTCGGGGTCAACTGCACCGACCCGGCCGGGGTGCCTGCCGCGGTGGCCGCCGCCGGGGCCAGCGGGAAGCCGGGAGTGGCCTACCCGAACAGCGGCGAGGCGTGGGACGCGACCGCCCGCCGGTGGACCGGCCGGCCGGGCGTCGGCGACGCGTCCGGGTGGCTGGCCGCCGGCGCCCGGCTGGTCGGTGGGTGCTGCCGGGTGCGACCGGACGACGTCCGCGCCCTCGCCGACGCCGTCCGGTGACACGGCCCCGCTGCAGCCCCGACCGCGAGCCTGCGGGTGGGGCTGCAGTGGGAGCCTTCAGCGGGCCGGGACGGCGTCCTCCCCGCGGGCGCCACCTGGCCGGCAGCGCACCAGCCGGCGCACGGTCAGCCAGCTGCCGCGCAGCGCCCCGTGCCGTTCCAGCGCCTCGATCGCGTACGCCGAGCAGGTCGGCGTGAAGTGGCAGCACGGGCGACGCCGGGGGCTGATCTCCCGCTGGTACAGCCGGACGGCGGCGATGAGCCGGTCGGCCAGCTGCCCGCCCGGGCTCTCCGCCCGCAGCCGGCGCACCGCCGTCGGCGCCACCAGCAGCAGGTCCATCCCGCAGCCCAGGGCCTGGGCCAGGCAGCAGCCGGTGTTGAAGAACAGCAGGTTGCGCAGGCAGGAGTCGTTGCGTCGGTACCCGTACCCCGGGCCGTAGCCGCCGTACCCGGCCGGGGGGCCGTACCCCCGGCCGTACCCCGGCCCGTAGCCCCGGCCGTACCCGGGGCCGGGACGACCCCAGCCACTACGCCGCCGTCGTGGCCCTCCGCCGCCCCAGCCCCAGATGAAGACCATCGACTCAGAGGATCGGGTTGCCGCCGGTGACGGCGATCCGTGCCCCGGAGACGTAGCTCGCCTCGTCACTGGCCAGCAGCACGTAGACCGGCGCCAGCTCCGCCGGCTGCGCGGCCCGGCCGAGCGGCACCTGCTGCCCGAAGCTGGCCACCTGCTCGCCCGGCATGGTCGAGGGGATGAGAGGGGTCCACACCGGGCCGGGGGCGACGCTGTTGGCCCGGATGCCCTTCTCGCCGTACATCTGCGCGAGGCTGGCGGTGAAGTTGGCGATGCCGGCCTTGGTCATCGCATAGGGCGCCAGCGTGGGCTTGGGCATGTCGGAGTTCACCGATGAGGAGTTGATGATCGAGGCGCCCGGCTGCATGTGCGGGATGGCGTCCTTGCAGAGGGTGAACATCGCGGTCAAGTTCAGCGCGACGGTGTGGTCCCACTCCTCGTCACTGATCTCGTCGAGGGTCTGGTGGGTCATCTGGAAGGCGGCGTTGTTGACCAGGACATCGATCCCGCCCAGCTCGTCGACAGCCTTCGGGATGACTGTCTTGGCGTGCGCTCGGTCAGCCAGGTCCCCGGGCACGAGCACG
>NZ_JAAKGN010000245.1:0-4654 GCF_011039295.1 Modestobacter sp. KNN46-3
CCAGCGACTGGTCAACGGGTCCGGCACCGGGACCGCCGCCGTCGAGGGGGTGGCGCAGCGGCTGCTCGGCGTTGCGAAGTCCGCGACCGACAGCACGATCGGTTCCCTCGTCAACCTGGCCAAGGGCAAGGACGGCGAGGTGACCGACCTGCAGGAGCGCATCGACGGGTGGGACCTGCGCCTCGACATGCGCCGGGACACACTGACCCGGCAGTTCACCGCCATGGAGTCGGCCCTGTCCAGCATGCAGGGCCAGTCGAGCTGGCTGGCCTCGCAGCTGGGATCGCTGCCCAGCTGGTCCCGTTCGTAGTCCTCCTGACCCGCGCCGGTGTTCCCACCGTCCGCCTCGTTCGTTCCGTCCGCAGTTCCGCATCACCGAGGAGTCCATCGCATGAGTGCCGCCGCCCTGCGCGCCCGCTATCTGGGCGACGCGGTCGCCACCGCCTCTCCGCAGCAACTGCTGGTGATGCTGTACGACCGCCTCGCCCTGGACCTGGAGCGAGCCGAGGCCGCCCTGATCACCGGCGACCGGCCGGAGGCGGGCAACCAGCTGCAGCACGCGCAGGAGATCGTCCTGGAACTGCAGGCCAGTCTGCGGGTGGACATCTGGGACGGCGGCCCCCGGCTCGCCGCGCTCTACGCCTGGTTGCTGACCGAGCTCATCGCGGCCAACGTCAAGGGCGACGTCCGCCGGATCGCGGACTGCCGCCGGATCGTCGAGCCGCTGCGGGACGCCTGGCGGGAGGCTGCGGCCTCCCTCGCGTCCGCACCTGCATGATCGGCGACCGGGCGGGCGACGGCCCCGCCCGCAACCGGGTCGGGGACTCCCCCGCGCTGGTCGGCGGGGCGCGGAACTGGCCGGCAGTGCTCGACGCCCTCGAGGGCGACGTCCACGAGGCCGAGGCGACCCTCGCCCGTGGCCGGGCCGAGGAGATCGCGGCCTGGGGACGACGGTCCACCGACTGGATCCCGCCGAGCAACCTGGGCCCGCTGCCCGACGACCTCCGCGAGCGCGCCGCCCGGCTGCTGCAGCACCAGCTGGCGGTCGCCGAGGCCCTGGTCGAGCGGATCACCCAGTCGCAGAAGCAGCGGGACGTCGCCGCCCGGATGTCCTACGCACCGGCCCGGCCGGTCGCCTCCTTCATCGACCGGGTGCTCTAGCACCGACGGCACCACCGCACTCCCCCGTCCCCCGGGGCCAAAGTCGCGACTTTGGCCCCGGGGGACGTTCGCGTTCCGTCACCGAGTGCGCTCGATCGGGTGCACCTGGTCATCATCGCGGCGCTGACTGCCGATGACAGAAGTGCACGGAATGCACCACCTCGCCACGGATCGGCGGCCCCTTCGCTCGCAGGCATCGCCTGCGCGCGCAACTCGCCGTACCCGGAGGTACCTCGTGCTCCGTCGCTCCCTGCTGGGCGTCCGGTGATCACCGACTCGACCATGACGGCTCTGCACGCGTCCCTCGCCGGACTGCAGCAGCGCCAGCGGGTGACCGCCGACAACATCGCCAACATCCAGACGCCGGGCTTCCTCGCCGGCCGGGTCGACTTCGAGTCGACCCTGCAGGCGGAGATCGTCAACGGTCAGGTCCCGGCGGGCGGCCGGAGTTCCGTCACCCGCTCGATGGACCCGACCCGGACCGACGGCAACAACGTCAACCTGGACACCGAGACGGTCATCGCGACCGAGACCGGGCTGCGCTACCAGCTGTCGATCAGCGCCCTGGACGGCAAGTACGCCCTGCTGCGCTCCGCCCTGCGGACCCAGTGATGGCAGTTTTCGACACGCTGCGCATCGGCGGCTCGTCGCTGTTCGTCCACCGCAAGTGGATGGACGCCGTGGCGGACAACATGGCCAACATCAACACGGTCAACGCCCCGGGCGAGGACGCCTTCCAGGAACGCATGATCGTCGCCGAGGCGGTCCAGTACGGCTCCGGCCAGGGCGGCGTGCGCGTCGCCGGCACCGAGCTCGGCAGCGCCGAGGGCCGGATGGTCTACGAGCCGACCAACCCCCTGGCCGACGACGAGGGCTACGTCCGCTACCCGGACATCGACCTCGGCGACCAGATGACCCAGCTGCTCATGGCCCAGCGCGGCTACCAGGCCAACCTCGCCACCATCCGCAGCGCCACCGAGGCCTACCAGCAGGCCCTCCAGCTCGGGAAGGGCTGACCATGACCTCACCCATCGCCGGCATCTCCATGGGGATGCCCGGCATCACCGACGTCACGGGTGTCTCCGGCGCCGCCTCGGCCGCCGCTCCCCGGTCCGTCTCCGGCGACGGCGGGTTCGCCGCGATCCTCACCGGCTCGATCGACTCACTGAACGCCGTGCAGGGCAACGCGGACGCCCTCGCGCTGCAGGCCGCCACCGGCGACCTGCAGGACGCCCACGACTACACGATCGCCAGCACCGAGGCCCGGCTGGCCACTGACACCGTGGTGACGCTGAAGAACTCCGCGGTCGCGGCCTTCACCGAGATCATGCGGATGCAGATCTGATGCCCGCCGCTCTCGCCGGACCGATGGAACGGGTCCGCACACTGCTGGCGACGATCAGCGCCGGCCAGAAGATCGTCATCGGACTCCTCCTGGCCGGGCTGCTCCTCGGCGGCTTCTTCTTCACCCGGTGGGTCACCGCGCCCACGCTGTCGCCGCTGTTCAGCAACCTGGCCTCCACCGATGCCTCGGCGATCGTGGAGGAGCTCAACGCCCAGGGGGTCGCCTACGAGCTGACCGACGGCGGCCAGACGATCATGGTGGCCAAGGACGCCGTCTACGACCTGCGTCTGGCGATGAGCGGCCAGGGCCTGCCGGCCGGCGACGAGACCGGCTACTCCCTGCTCGACGAGCAGGGCATCACCACCAGCGAGTTCCAGCAGCAGGTCTCCTACCAGCGTGCGCTGGAGGGGGAGCTCGCCAGCACCCTCAAGGCGCTGGACGGCGTCCGGTCCGCAGTGGTGCACGTCGCGCTGCCCAAGGACGACGTCTTCGCCACCGAGGAGGGCAAGCCGACCGCATCGGTCCTGCTGGACCTCGCCCCCGGCACAAGCCTCGCCGGTGAGCAAGTGCAGGCGGTCACCCACCTGGTCTCCTCCAGCATCGAGAAGATGGACCCGGCCGACGTCACGGTCGCCGACTCCACCGGCGCGGTCCTCTCCGCCGCCGGGGAGGGGATGTCCGCCGGCGCCGGCGACGCGCAGTCGCAGATGGAGCAGGAGTTCGAGGGCCGGCTGGCGGCCAACGCCCAGCAGATCCTGGACCGGGTCGTCGGCCCCGGCAACGCCGTCGTCTCCGTCCGTGCCGACCTGGACTTCGACAAGCGCGGTACGACGATCGAGAGCTACGACTTCAACGAGGGCACCCCGGCGCTGTCGGAGAGCACCACCATCGAGAACTACGAGGGCAACGGCGCGGCCGTCGGCGGGGTGCTGGGTGCCGAGGACCTCGGGGTCAACGGCAACGGCGAGTCCGCCTACGACAAGGAGACGGCGACCCGGAACAACGCCGTCGACAAGACCGTCGAGACCATCGAGGGGGCACCCGGCGCCGTCGAGCGGCTCACCGTCTCCGTGGTGATGGACCAGAACGCGGCCGGGGCGCTGAACCAGGCACAGGTGCAGGACCTGATCGGCAACGCGGTCGGCCTGGACGTCGCCCGCGGGGACGCCATCACGGTCGCCGCGATGGCCTTCGACCAGACCGCCGCCGAACGGGCGGCCGCCGACCTGGCGGCCGCCCAGGAGGCGGAGAAGACCGCCCAGATGTGGTCGATGATCAAGACCGGTGGCATCGCCCTCGGCATCGCCCTGCTGGTGCTCATCGTGTGGCTGCGCTCGCGGCGCAACCGCGAGGAGTACGAGGAGTACGAGGACGAGGAGGCCGAGGAGCGCATCCAGGTCGAGAGCGTCCGGGACCCGGCCCTCGACGACCGGGCGGCGCTGATCGAGGCCCAGCAGCGTGAGCGGGTGCGGGGCGAGATCTCGGAGATGGTCAGCGACCGTCCCGACGAGGTCGCCACGATGCTGCGCGGCTGGTTCGCCGACGCCAAGTGAGCACACGGTCCGGGGCCTCCCCCGGCAGTGCCCGGACACCGTCGGGAGCCCTGCCGGGTGGGGCCCCGGACTGCCGATGCAGGGGGTGGACGCCGGTGGCGTCCAAGGACAAGAGGACTGCCGTGAGCATCGCGAAGGGAGCTGAGCAGTGAGCATCGCCAGCGTCGAACAGCTCGTCGGGGTGCCGGCGACGACGTCGCCCGCGCAGCTCGCCAAGCCCCGCAAGGAGCTGCCGGGCCTGCGCAAGGCCGCGGTGTTCCTCGCCCAGCTGACCAAGGAGGAGGCCGGGGCCGTGCTCGCCCAGATGCGCCCCTCCGAGGTCGAGAAGCTGACCAGCGAGCTCATGGGGCTGCAGCGGGTCAACGGCAGCGACGTCGACGACGTGCTCGGCGAGTTCCACACCCTCATGCAGGCCCGCCGCTTCGTCGGCACCGGCGGCATCGAGTTCGCCCGCGAGGTGCTCGCCGCCGGGCTGGGCGAGGAGAAGGCCGACGGCATCCTCTCCCGGCTCAACGTCGTCTACACCGAACTGCCCTTCGCCTCGCTGCGCAACAGCGACGTCCGGCAGCTGGTCACCTTCCTCAAGGACGAGCAC
>NZ_JAAKGN010000246.1:0-1139 GCF_011039295.1 Modestobacter sp. KNN46-3
TCTGGGCAGTAACTGACGCTGAGGAGCGAAAGCGTGGGGAGCGAACAGGATTAGATACCCTGGTAGTCCACGCCGTAAACGTTGGGCGCTAGGTGTGGGGGCCATTCCACGGTCTCCGTGCCGCAGCTAACGCATTAAGCGCCCCGCCTGGGGAGTACGGCCGCAAGGCTAAAACTCAAAGGAATTGACGGGGGCCCGCACAAGCGGCGGAGCATGTTGCTTAATTCGATGCAACGCGAAGAACCTTACCTAGGCTTGACATGCACGGAAATCTGTCAGAGATGGCAGGTCCTTTAAAGGGTCGTGCACAGGTGGTGCATGGTTGTCGTCAGCTCGTGTCGTGAGATGTTGGGTTAAGTCCCGCAACGAGCGCAACCCTCGTTCTATGTTGCCAGCACGTGATGGTGGGGACTCATAGGAGACTGCCGGGGTCAACTCGGAGGAAGGTGGGGATGACGTCAAATCATCATGCCCCTTATGTCTAGGGCTGCAAACATGCTACAATGGCCGGTACAAAGGGCTGCGATACCGCGAGGTGGAGCGAATCCCAAAAAGCCGGTCTCAGTTCGGATTGGGGTCTGCAACTCGACCCCATGAAGTTGGAGTCGCTAGTAATCGCAGATCAGCAACGCTGCGGTGAATACGTTCCCGGGCCTTGTACACACCGCCCGTCACGTCACGAAAGTCGGTAACGCCCGAAGCCGGTGGCCCAACCCCTTGTGGGAGGGAGCCGTCGAAGGCGGGATCGGCGATTGGGACGAAGTCGTAACAAGGTAGCCGTACCGGAAGGTGCGGCTGGATCACCTCCTTTCTAAGGAGCACTGGCCGCCACACTCGTGTGGTGGTCCAGAGCCGTGCGCGGACCGTGAAGTGCCCTCATTCTCGGGGGTGCTCGGGTGTTCGTGACGGAGCTCGAGGGTGGAACGCTGACCAGTTCGGCCAGGTAGCTGATGCTGCCCCTAGTACGGCCTGTTGACCCCTGCTTCTTCGGAAGTTGGGTGAGGGTGTGGATCGGGGTGGTGGAGTTGGTCTGGTCGTAGGCACGCTGTTGGGTCCTGAGGGAGTGGGCCGGCCCCTGTGGGGGTCGGGTTGCTTGCTCTGTGGGAGGCCTGCTTGTCGTCGTACCGCCCGGGGTGACT
>NZ_JAAKGN010000246.1:1236-2701 GCF_011039295.1 Modestobacter sp. KNN46-3
GACTGGGGCTGGCGGTGATGGATGGTGGGTCATCTTCCGTACTTTGAGAACTGCACAGTGGACGCGAGCATCTTGTAAGTATTGTTCTGGATATCCGCGCTGGTCCGCGTACATCGCTCACCGATCTTGGGTTCACGCCCGGGGTGCGGGGGTGTTGTGGTGGGCGGGCGTGGGTGTTGTGTGTGGTCAAGTTGTTAAGGGCACACGGTGGATGCCTGGGCACCAGGAGCCGATGAAGGACGTAGGAGGCTGCGATAAGCCTCGGGGAGCTGTCAACCGAGCGTTGATCCGAGGATTTCCGAATGGGGGAACCCCGCACCAGTCATGTGGTGTGACCCGCGCCTGAACACATAGGGCGCGTGGAGGGAACGTGGGGAAGTGAAACATCTCAGTACCCACAGGAAGAGAAAACAACCGTGATTCCGTGAGTAGTGGCGAGCGAAAGCGGATGAGGCTAAACCGATCGCATGCCAAGCCGGCAGGCGTTGTGTGGTCGGGGTCGTGGGACGATTCAGGCGGTTCTGCCGAACTGTCAGGGAGTCAGAAAGCCATGTGTTAGTGGAAGGCCTCTGGAAGGGGTCGCCGTAGAGGGTGAGAGCCCCGTACACGAAAACTCATGGCCTCCCGAGTCGTATCCCAAGTAGCACCGAGCCCGTGAAATTCGGTGTGAATCTGGCGGGACCACCCGCTAAGCCTAAATACTCCCTGGTGACCGATAGCGGACAAGTACCGTGAGGGAAAGGTGAAAAGTACCCCGGGAGGGGAGTGAAATAGTACCTGAAACCGTGTGCCTACAAGCCGTGAGAGCCTTATGCGCGTTTACGCGTGGGGGTGATTGCGTGCCTTTTGAAGAATGAGCCTGCGAGTTAGCGGTACGTGGCGAGGTTAACCCGTGTGGGGTAGCCGTAGCGAAAGCGAGTCCGAACAGGGCGTTTGAGTCGCGTGCTCTAGACCCGAAGCCGAGTGATCTACCCATGGCCAGGTTGAAGCGCGGGTAAGACCGCGTGGAGGACCGAACCCACTTAGGTTGAAAACTGAGGGGATGAGCTGTGGGTAGGGGTGAAAGGCCAATCAAACTCGGTGATAGCTGGTTCTCCCCGAAATGCATTTAGGTGCAGCGTCACGTGTTTCTTGCCGGAGGTAGAGCACTGGATGGTCTAGGGGCCCCACAAGGTTACTGAAATCAACCAAACTCCGAATGCCGGTAAGTGAGAGCGTGGCAGTGAGACTGCGGGCGATAAGGTTCGTAGTCGAGAGGGAAACAGCCCAGATCATCAGCTAAGGCCCCTAAGCGTGTGCTAAGTGGAAAAGGATGTGGAGTCGCAGTGACAACCAGGAGGTTGGCTTAGAAGCAGCCACCCTTGAAAGAGTGCGTAATAGCTCACTGGTCAAGTGATTCCGCGCCGACAATGTAGCGGGGCTCAAGCACACCGCCGAAGCTGTGGCATTCACATGAACCCGTCAT
>NZ_JAAKGN010000246.1:2799-4619 GCF_011039295.1 Modestobacter sp. KNN46-3
ACGAGTGAGAATGCAGGCATGAGTAGCGAAAGGGGAGTGAGAAACTCCCCCGCCGGATGACCAAGGGTTCCTGGGCCAGGCTAATCCGCCCAGGGTGAGTCGGGACCTAAGGCGAGGCCGACAGGCGTAGTCGATGGACAACGGGTTGATATTCCCGTACCCGCGAAAGAACGCCCATGCTGAACCCAGCGATGCTAACCATCCGAAGCTCGTGACTGCCCTTCGGGGCTGATCGAGTGGAGCGTGGGACCCGGACTGGTAGTAGGCAAGCGATGGGGTGACGCAGGAAGGTAGTCCTACCGGTGAGTGGTAGTACCGGTGCAAGGGTGTGGCCCGCGATGTAGGTAAATCCGCATCGCACACAGGGTGAGGCCCGACGCATAGCCGAATGAGGCGAATTGGATGATCCTATGCTGCCGAGAAAAGCCTCTAGCGAGTTCTTAGCGGCCCGTACCCCAAACCAACTCAGGTGGTCAGGTAGAGAATACCAAGGCGATCGAGCGAACTGTGGTTAAGGAACTCGGCAAAATGCCCCCGTAACTTCGGGAGAAGGGGGGCCATCTGCTGTGAACCGCCTTGCGCGGGGCAGCGGTGGGTGGCCGCAGAGACCAGTGAGAAGCGACTGTTTACTAAAAACACAGGTCCGTGCGAAGTCGAAAGACGATGTATACGGACTGACGCCTGCCCGGTGCTGGAACGTTAAGGGGACGGGTTAGTCCTTCGGGGCGAAGCTCAGAACTCAAGCGCCAGTAAACGGCGGTGGTAACTATAACCATCCTAAGGTAGCGAAATTCCTTGTCGGGTAAGTTCCGACCTGCACGAATGGCGTAACGACTTCTCAGCTGTCTCAACCACAGGCTCGGCGAAATTGCACTACGAGTAAAGATGCTCGTTACGCGCGGCAGGACGGAAAGACCCCGGGACCTTCACTATAGCTTGATATTGGTGTTCGGTTCGGCTTGTGTAGGATAGGTGGGAGACTGTGAAGCGGGCACGCCAGTGTTCGTGGAGTCATCGTTGAAATACCACTCTGGTCGAATTGGATGTCTAACCTCGGTCCGTGATCCGGATCAGGGACAGTGTCAGGTGGGTAGTTTAACTGGGGCGGTTGCCTCCCAAAATGTAACGGAGGCGCCCAAAGGTTCCCTCAGCCTGGTTGGCAATCAGGTGTCGAGTGCAAGTGCACAAGGGAGCTTGACTGCGAGACCGACGGGTCGAGCAGGAGCGAAAGCTGGGACTAGTGACCCGGCACCGGCATGTGGAAGCGGTGTCGCTCAACGGATAAAAGGTACCCCGGGGATAACAGGCTGATCTTCCCCAAGAGTCCATATCGACGGGATGGTTTGGCACCTCGATGTCGGCTCGTCGCATCCTGGGGCTGGAGTAGGTCCCAAGGGTTGGGCTGTTCGCCCATTAAAGCGGCACGCGAGCTGGGTTTAGAACGTCGTGAGACAGTTCGGTCCCTATCCGCCGCGCGCGTAAGAGACTTGAGAAGAGCTGTCCCTAGTACGAGAGGACCGGGACGGACGAACCTCTGGTGTGCCAGTTGTTCCGCCAGGAGCACTGCTGGTTGGCTACGTTCGGCAGGGATAACCGCTGAAAGCATCTAAGCGGGAAGCTCGCTTCGAGATGAGGTCTCTCACCGGGTCAACCGGGTAAGGCCCCCGCCCAGACCAGCGGGTTGATAGGCCGGAAGTGGAAGCGGCGCAAGTCGTGGAGCTGACCGGTACTAATAGGCCGAGGGCTTGACCACATACTCATCCAGCCCATTTTTGCAAGACAATGTCGCGTCCACTGTGCAGCTCTGAAGGTACGGAACC
>NZ_JAAKGN010000247.1:0-4596 GCF_011039295.1 Modestobacter sp. KNN46-3
AACCCGACCCGGGTGGCCGCGTCGTCCTGCGGGGGACCGGCATGTCGCTCGACGTGGTGTCCGAACTCGCTGTCGGACGGCGTCGGGTGCTGGCCGGACTGGACCTCGCCGGATCCACGACGTGCGGAGGATCGTTGAGCAAATCGGTTGGTGTGCAGGTGGGACGGGTCTGCCCGTCGTGCGGTCGGGAGGACTCCGTTCTGCTGATCTGGGGGATGCCTGATCCCGAGGGCATGCTGCTGGCCGAACGCGGCCTGGTGGAGTTGGGCGGCTGCATGGTGGAGCCGGACGAACCGACACTCGCCTGCCGTTCCTGCGGTCTGCAGTGGGGCCGGGGTGGGTGGCCCTCGCAGGGGTTGAGGTCGTCTGACCGCCCGGAGCGTCGGTACCCGTAGGCCGTGCGCCCTCGGGTGACCTCAGCTCCGGACGGTCACCGTCACCGGCGCATGAACGCTGCGGCCCGAGCGAAGCGGTCTCACCCCGCAGGGGCGACCTCGGGGTTCGTCACCCAGCCGCCGGCCGGCGTCGGTGGTCGGAGCGGCTCAGCCACGCAGGCCCACCAGCGCCCGATCCAGGAGGCGAACACCGGCGGAGCGTTCGCGCACGTCGATGGATCCGGCGAGGTCCAGTCCGGCCAGCACCCGACGCCGTCCGACAGCGAGTTCGGACACCACGTCGAGCGACATGCCGGTCCCCCGCAGGACGACGCGGCCACCCGGGTCGGGTTCCAGCCGGAACCGGCTGACCAGGCGGTCGAGCGCGGCGTCAGGGACGTACCCGTCGAGCCGGTCGACGGCAGCACTGAGGTCGCCGGCGCCCTCGGTCGCGCCCGACCCGACGACCTCCCGGGCCAGCGGGCCGAGCGCGCGGGGGTGGGCGCCGTAGTGGCGACTGTCCGCCCGGTTGCGCGCGCGCGACGCCAGCTCTGCTCCGTCGATCGCGCGGAGGACGGCCCGCAGCCGGGACCGCTGCGCCTGGCCGAGCCACTGGGCCGGGAGGCCCTCCAGCAGCGCGACCGCGGCCCATGCGGTCGGCTCTTCCCACGCCCGGAAGCGGCTGCCCGACCGCTGGGCCAGCCAGTGAGCGACCGACCCGGCGTCGACGCGGTCGATCCCGATCGCCGTCAGGTCGCCGCCCGCGACCAGCCGCTGCACATGACGCGCGGAGACGCCGAGCCGCTCGGCGGCCTGCTGCGTGGTCATCAGTGCCATACGGACAATGTCGGTGCAACGACACGATCGGTCAAGGCAACGCGCATCCATGGGGTGACGTATCGGCAGCATTCTGCCGGGCGGGCCGTCGGATCAGCCGGCCGTCGCCCGAGATCGGGAGCCGACGGGGTGGGCGGTGGCGATGCGCTCCGTCAGGTGGACCTCGACGGTGTCGCCGGCCTGCTTGCCGATCGCGTCGCGGAGCACCGCCGTCACCGGCAGCTTGTGGCGCCCGTCGCCGAGCGCCATGAACGCGCTGCGGAACGGGCGTCCGTCGATCGTCCCGCTGACCTTCACCAGGCCCCGGGTGCCGAAGAAGGCGACCGAGTCGACCCACACCAGGTAGGTCCACCCGCCGGCCGCCGAGCTCTGCTGCAGCCGGGCGGTGAACCGCTCGTCGAGGGCGGTCATCACGCCCCCTCGACCAGCACGAGAGCGTTCCCGTCCGGGTCGCGGACGGTGAACATCGGCGGGGCCATCTCGCCCATCCGCAGGACCTCGGCATCGACGTCCACGCCCCGCCCGCGCAGCTGCGCATGTGCGGCGTCCGCGTCGGCCGTGCCCAGCCGGATGCCCGGTGGGAAGCCGCTGCCGGCCGCGATGAGGGCGATCGACGTCCCTCCGCCGGCCGGCGCCACCTCGACCCAGCGCATGCCCGGGCCCAGCTCCGCGTCGCGGACCACCTGCAGGCCCAGGTCGTCCACGTAGAAGTCCAGCGCCCGCTGCAGGTCGGTCACCACCACGGTCGTCGTGGCGACCCGGGTGACGGTGTCCGTCGTCGTCTCGCTCATGACGTTCCCTCCCCGCCCGACGCGCGCCGCCGGGCAGAGATGAAGACGTCGCTGCTCCAGCCAACTCATCGCGGAGCCGGGCAGGGGCCAAAGTCGCGACTTTGGCCCCTCAGGGGATGGGTGCGCCGAGGAGGGCGTGGGGGGTCCAGGTCCCGAGGGCGTCGGCGTCGCCGGCGGAGCGGAAGGCGAGCGCGGCGGCGCCGATCCAGCCGGCCTCGCTGCCCAGCTCGGCGACCCGCACCGGCGGCGCGGAGCGCCACGCCAATCCTGCCGCCAGCCCGGCTCGGACCGGTTCCAGCAGGGCGTCGCCGGCGGCGGTGAAGCCGCCGCCGAGCACGATCGTCGTCGGGTCCAGCAGCAGCGTCGCGGTCACCAGCCCCTGCGCCAGCACCTGCATCGCCTCGGCCCACACCCGGTCGGCGTCCGCGTCGCGGCCCAGCCGGGCGACGACGTCCTCCGCCGGTAGAGAGACGCCGGAGAGAGCCGCGTAGCGCCGGGCCAGCCCGGCACCCGACGCGTAGACCTCCAGGCAGCCTCGTTGCCCGCAGGTGCACGCCTCGCCGCCGGGCACCATCGGGATGTGGCCGAGCTCCCCGGCTGCGCCGCCGTCCCCGGTCACCGGCCGGCCACCGGTCACCAGCGCCGCGGCCACCCCGGTGCCGATGGTCACCAGCACGAAGTCCTCGACGCCGCGGGCCGCGCCGAGCAGTTGCTCGGCGAGCCCCGCCGTCCGCACGTCGTGGCCGGTCACCACCGGCAGCCCGGTCGCCTCGGCCAGCAGCGCCCGCAGCGGCACGTCGCGCCAGTCCAGGTTCGACGCGTAGACGACCGTGCCGCTCGCCTCGTCGAGCATCCCGGGGGTCACCACACCGGCGCCGACCACGTCCAGGCCCTGTTCGCGCGCGGCGCCGGCCAGCGAGCGCAGATGGCCGGCGATGGCGGCCACGGTGTCCGTCGCCGGGTCGGTGGGCCGGCGCTCGACCACCACCGGCCGCCCGTCGCGGGTGACGACCGCGCCCTTCATCGAGGTGCCGCCTACGTCGATCGCCAGCACCGCAGGAGTGGTCGTCACGAGGCGAGCGCCTCGAGCACGGCCCGGATCGGCTCGGCCGAGGTCGCCAGCCGCGGGACGGTGTAGTCGACGCCGGTGGCCGAGCCGGCGGCCGAGGAGACGATCGGCGAAGCCGCCCGCAGGTGCACCTCCGGCACCCCGGTCTCCGCGACGAGCGAGGCCACGTTGGACCCGCGCACCGACCCGCCGGCGAGCACGGTGATCCGGTCGCCCGCCAACTCCACCAACGAGCGGAGCACCGCGGCCCCAGCGGCAGCGGTCGGCGCGCCACCCGAGGTGAGCACTCGGGAGATCCCCGCGAAGATCAGCGTGGGCAGGGCAGCCGGGAGGTCCGGCAGCGTGTCGAACGCGCGGTGGAACGTCACCGGGCACGGCCCGGCGGCCTGGACCAGTCGGGACAGCACGGCGGTGTCGATCGCGCCGTCCGCGGTCAGCGCCCCGACCACGAACCCGACCTGCGCCGATGCAGGCAGCGCTCGGACGGCGGCGATGTCGGCGAGCATCACGTCGACCTCGGCGGGGGAGTACACGAAGTCGCCGGCCCGCGGCCGGATCAGCACCTGCACGCCGATCCGCGACACCTCGGCGAGGACCGTGGACACCAGCCCGATGGACGGCGTCGTCCCACCCTCGGACAGCGCCGCGCACACCTCGACCCGGTCCGCACCGCACTCCTCGGCGATCGTCGCGCCGGCGACGTCGTCGATGCAGATCTCGACCGCGGTCACCGGCCCTCCAGCCAGGCGAGGACGTCGGCACCCGGCTCGATCGCACCGACCGGCACCCCGCCGCCGAGCACCGGGAGGGCGGTCAGGGAGGCAGCGGCGGAGACGTCCACGCCGAGCCCACCGAGCACGGTCAGCGCCACCAGGGTCGTCGCCCGCGGGTTGCCGTCGACCACCTTCATCGCCACCGCCTGGCCGTCGGGCCCGGCCACGCCGATCACGCCCTCCGCGCCGCCCTTGGCCACCGCGCCCGGCACGAGCTCCATCACCGCGGAGTTCTGGTGCCCGGTGCCGCCGACGAAGAACGGGTGCGTCCGCATCGCGCCGGCCACCTCGGCAGCCGGACCCTCCGTCGACAGCGACAGCGACCGGAAGGCGGTGGCCAGCCCGCGCACCGTGGTGCCGAACAGCGGAGCGCCGCAGCCGTCGATCGCGTCGTGCCGCACCGGCGTGCCGGTCCACTCCGCCGTCACCGCGCGCACGTGCTGCTGCAGCGGGTGCCCCGGGTCCAGGTAGGAGGCGGTCGGCCAGCCGTTGACCGCGCAGGCCAGCAGCATCGCCGCGTGCTTGCCCGAGCAGTTCATCCACACCGTGCTCCGCTCGGCGTTGGCCCGGATGAGCGCGACGCGGGTCGGCTCGTCCTCGGGCCAGTCGACCGGGCACTGCAGCGCCGCCTCCTCCAGCCCGGCCCGCTCCAGCAGCCGGCGCACGACGTCGACGTGCGCGTCCTCGCCGGTGTGGCTGCCGGCGGCGATCGCCAGCTCCGGCCCGGTCAGCGGGGCGCCGGCGGTCAGGCA
>NZ_JAAKGN010000248.1:0-4553 GCF_011039295.1 Modestobacter sp. KNN46-3
TGTCCGCGGAGTTCGCCGTCCGGGCCCGGCGGGCGCACGCCCGGGTGGCCCGGTTCACCATCGTCGGCGGGCACGGCATGGTGCGGCGGTCGCAGCGCTGGCACCGCTTCGCCCGAGACGTCGTCCTGGCCGGGACGGGGTTGGCGCCGATGCCCGAAGCGATCGCCGACGCCCTGCGCCAGCCGAGCCCCGAGGGCCTCGCCGTCCCCCTCTGACCCGTCAGCTTCGCCGCCTGCCAAGACGCTGAGCTGCAGCGGTGGACCGAATCACCGGTGCCCTACCTGCCCGAGCACGCCGAGCAGTTCGTCGGCGAGGTCGCCACCAGCACCTGGGCCGCAGGCGGCGCCCTGTTCGCGGTGGAAGCCCAAGCCGACGACCGCCTGGTCGGCAGCATGGGTCTGCACGGCGTGCGCGATGGCGTGGCCCCGGCCGGTTACTGGACCGTCGCTGACCAGCGCGGGCAGAGCCTGACAGCTGAGGCACTGCGGGTGCTCGGCGACTGGGCGCTCGACGTGCTCAACGTGAGGCGGGTGGAACTCATCGCTGACCCGGCGAACGTCGGGTCGAACCGGGTCGCCGAGCGCGCCGGGTTCACCGCGGAGGGCGTGCTGCGCTCCCGGTACCTGCACCGAGGGACACCCGGCGATGTTGTCCTGTGGTCGCTACTGGCCGCCGAGCGGCCAACGACATGACCGCGCCATGCTCAGGGTGTGTCCAACCCCGTTAGCGGACTGACCGCTACCCGACCGTTCTCGGGCCGACGAACGCCGGTGGTACTGAGGGGGCGCTTTGTGCCGTCGGTACGGGTAGCTGAACCCCGCGACCGCGGCGGCCCTCGGGACACATCGCGAAGCAGGGCGGCGACCGCGCACATCTGGCGGCGCGACGCGCGGTACCTCATTCAGCGGCACGCCACCCACCCCACGGCCATGACGGCGTCTACAGTCCGTTCGTGAGCGTCGAAAACTTTCGACGCCTGGTGCCCCTACGGACCCCGACCGTCCCGAGCCGAGGTCCGCTTGCTCTCACCCCACTGGACTTCTGCGCCCGTTCCGCCCGCGTCGGGTGAGGTCTGGGCGTGGGACGTCGGGTCGGTCGCCGACCTGCCGGCCGTCCGCAGACAGCTCCGGACCCGCCTCAACGCTGACGGCGGGCTGCCAGATGCGAACTCCGCCGCCGCCGAGCGCGTCATCTTGGCCTTCGACGAGCTGGTCAGCAACGCCCTACGACACGGCCGGGGACCGGTGCACGCGCAGGTGACCGCCAGTGCGGACTGCTTCCTCCTCGACGTGAGCGACGCAGCCGTTGATCAGCCTCCGACGGCCGTGGACCGGGATCCCGCCTACGGCGGGATGGGACTGCATCTGGTGGCCGCGTACGCCGGATCGCACGGCTTCCACCTACGGGGCGTGCGCAAGCACGTGTGGGCGGCCTTGCCGGTCGAGCCCCAGCCGGATCCCGATCCGGTCCTGCCCCGCGCGCGGCTCCGCAAGACACCCCGCCTCGACTACTGAGCAGCTGGACGGCCACGCAATTGCATCCGGTGCCCGGTCGGTCAAACCGACCATCGGGCTAGGCACGTTCCGCTGGTGACGCCGACGGGCGCATGGAAGTGGTGACAGGAACTGGGGCGTGGCGGTCCGTCGTCCACAATGGACGAGACTCCGGACCTGCCCGGACGTGCCGGCGGAAGACGGGGGACATGGGCGACCACGAACATGGGGCGGCGGGCAAGGCAGCCGACCTCGTGGGTGCTCCCGCGGCCACCGACTGGGAGCTGCTGACCCTGGCGATCGAGGCGGCCGGGATCGGCACCTTCGACTGGGACCTGGTCACCGGCACGTTGGCGTGGGACGCCCGCCTCGACGAGCTGTTCGGCTACGCCGACGGTTCCTTCGACCAGACGTTCGAGGCGTTCACCGCGCGGCTGCATCCCGACGACGTCGGCTCGGTCGGCGCGCTGCTGGAGGGGGCGATCGAGGCGGTGGGCGAGTACGCCGCGGAGTACCGCGTGCTGCTGCCCGGCGGGGAACAGCGGTGGGTCGCCGCCAGCGGGCGCGCGATCGCCGGCGAGACCGGCAGGGCGGTCCGCCTCCTGGGTGCGGCGTGGGACATCTCGGCCCGCCGCCAGGCCCAGGACCGCCTCGCTGAGCTGGTGGAGTCGATGGCGGTCGGGTTCATCGCGATGGACGAGGGATGGGTGCTGACGCACCTCAACGCCGAAGCTGAACGGATCACCAGCATGCCGCGGGCGGAGCTACTCGGGCGGACGCTGTGGGAGGCGTTCCCGGCCACCGCCGGCACCGCGTTCGAGGCCAACTACCGCCGTGCCGCCGACACCGGCCAGCCGGTCACCTTCGAGGCCCACTACCCCGAACCGCTCAACATCTGGGTCGAGGTCCGCGCCGTTCCTAGCAGCGACGGGCTGGCGCTGTACTTCATCGACATCACTGCCCGCCGTCGGGAACGGGAGCTGGCTGAGCGTGCCGCCGAGCGCGAACGGCTGCTGTCCCGTATCGCCGAGGAGCTGTCGGCCACCTTGGACGCCGACGAGGCCGCCCGCCGGCTGACCCGGCTGGTCGTGCCCGCCATCGCCGACTGGTGCATCGTCACCCTCATCCACGACGAGCAGGCCAGCGGCGACCGGCGTGCGCTGCGCAAGGTGACGTCCTGGCACCACGATCCCGAACTGCGTCCCGCCGTGGACGCCTACGCCCAGACCCGGCTGGGCGCCCTGCGCGACGACGCCCTGTTCGTGCGGGCGATGGCCACCGGGCAGCTGCAGCTGCTGGCGGAGAACGCGACCGCGCAGGCCGAGCCGATGATGCGGCCTGGCCCGGTGCGCGACCTGGTGCGGCAGCTGGCACCGGAGTCGGTCGCCGTCCTCCCGCTGCCCGGCCGGGACGGCCCGGTCGGGCTGCTCACCCTCTGCACGGGTGCCGACCGGGGCGCCTTCACCCAGGCCGATCTGGTCACCGCCCGCCACGTCGCCGCCCGCGCCGGCGTCGTCTTGGACAACGCCCGCCTGTACCGGCAGCAGCGAAGCCGGGCCGAAGGCTTCCAGCGGTCACTGCTGACCCCGCCGCCGGCGCCCGATCACCTGCAGATCGTGGTCCGGTACTCACCGGCGGCGCAGGCCGCCGAAGTCGGCGGGGACTGGTACGACGCGTTCCTGCAGCCCTCGGGTGACACGGTGCTGGTCATCGGCGACGTCGTCGGTCACGACGTGCGGGCCGCCGCGGCGATGGGCCAGGCGCGCACCATCGTGCGAGCCCTGGCCGCCCGGGCCTGGGACGGTCCCGCCGTGGTCCTCACCGAGGTCGAGCGGGTGATGCAGACGCTGCAGACGGAGATTCTCACGACCGCGGTCGTAGCGCGCGTGGAGCAGACGCCCGAGGAGAAGGCCGCTGGGCTGACCCGGCTGCGCTGGTCGAACGCCGGCCACCCACCGCCGATGGCGATCACTCCCGACGGGCAGGTGCACGTGCTCGACGGTGGCCTACCGGACCGTCTGCTCGGGGTCACCCCCGACGCACCGCGCCGGGAGTCGGAGGTGACCCTGCCGCGGGGCAGTGTCGTGCTGCTCTACACCGACGGGCTGGTCGAGAGCCGGCACGAGGACATCGACCACGGCCTGCAGCGGCTACAGACCGTCCTCGGCGAGCTGGCCGGCGCCGACCTCGACACCCTGTGCGACGAGGTGCTCGGCCGCATGCTGCCGACCAACCCCGGCGACGACGTAGCCCTCATCGCCGTCCATCTGCACCCGCAGGACCGACCCAGGCCGACCCAGGCCGGCCCGAACCGAGTGCCACCGAACGTCCCCGCGGACTGACCCACACCGTCCGCCACCTGACCCTGACTTGTCCGGCGGAACACCCGAGCCCGAACCGCTGCCGGGACGGTGGGTGTCAACGTTGGCGGGCGCGCTCGTCCGGCAACGCTGCCGGGGCTACGCCCGGAGGAAGTGTGCGCCGGCAGCGGCTGGGCGGCAAGCGACGAGCCAGAGCCACACAACCGGTAGTCCCGGCGCGCGAGGACCTCACGACCGCCCGGGACTCTGGCCGCTCCTCCCAGTGAACCGGGATCGCGCCAGATGACAACGACTACCCGAGCGGCTGGCCTGGTCAGACCCCAACCCTCCCCACCGCCGGGCCCGGCACGCGCCAACAACGGGGTCGCCTCACCAACGGTGCGCTCAATATCGCACTGGACCAGAAACACGCGTTTCTGGGCCGCACTCAACTCAATGGAGTATCTGGTGCATTCGCGCAGGTCGAGGCACGGGTGAACCGGCCGAGAACCCGTGCCCGAAATCAACGGCCCAGATCTGCCGGCGTCTGACGTTCGTGGGCCGCTCCCGCCAGCCTGCGGGCGTGAGCATGATCGGCTACGCCGGGTGTCCACCCTCAAGCAGGACCCAGCTCTGGAGTTGACCCGCTTGCGTGGACACCTCGTTCCTGCGGTCTGAGGCTCAGGCCGCGGTGGTGAGAGTGTGCCGTGCCTCGAAGGCCGCCGGCGCGATCTGGCCGAGGGCCGAGTGGCGTCGGCGC
>NZ_JAAKGN010000249.1:0-4511 GCF_011039295.1 Modestobacter sp. KNN46-3
GCATCAACGACAACGCCACCGGATCCGCGGGCATCCTGCAGACGGCGCTCGAGCTCGCCGAGGTCAAGCCGACCACCAACGCCGTGCGGTTCGCCTGGTGGGGTGCCGAGGAGTCCGGGCTGGTCGGGGCGACCCCCATCAGCAGTGCTGCGGCGAGTCGGCGCCGGGGGCGGCGCCCGACCGCCGGACCGGCGTCGGCGGAGGAACGGGAACGGGTCACGGCGGTGCTCCTCCGTCAGCGGGTGTCGGGACCGCCCGGCCGGCGGCCGGACCACCGTAGGTCGGCGGAGCGACGTGGTCGGGCTGCCGCACCGCCGACGCCCCCGCTACCGAATGCCCGGTGTGTCGTCACGCGGCGTGTCCGTCCCGGCCGGTGCGGCTCGTCCGCGCGGACCCGCCGTCGCCACCAGCACGTTCGCACCGGGCGGGGCGCCGACATGCGGGACCGGGCCGGATCGGGGCCGTCGGCCGGCTCTCGACGGGGACCCCCGACCGTGCCTAGGTTGCCGTCACCGGCCGCCGCACGGGACCCGCGGCCGCTCCCCCGAGAGGACGTCGATGTCGCTCCGCACCCGCCGATCAGCGCTCACCCTGACCACCGCTGCGGCCACCTTCGCCGGCTCGGTGCTCATCGCCGCACCGGCCGGCGCCGGGGGCAACCCCCACCCCCACGGCTTCGCCCAGCGGGTGTCGACCGAGGAGGTCGCCGCGCACCTCGCCGCGTTCCAGGAGATCGCCGACGCGAACGGCGGGAACCGGGCCAGCGGCACCCCCGGGTACGACGCCTCGGCCGACTACGTGCAGGGGCTGCTGGAGGAGGCCGGCTACCAGGTCGAGCGGCAGTACTTCGACTTCGTCGCCTCGTCCACGACCACTCAGGAACTGACCGTGGCCGGCGCGTCGGTCGACGTCATCGCGATGGAGTACTCGCCGTCGGGTGAGGTCACCGCACCGCTGTCGGCGCTGGCCGCCGACGACGCGACGCCGGGCTGCGAGGCCGCCGACTACCCGGGGACGGTGGCCGGCACCGTCGTCCTGGTCTCCCGCGGCGCCTGCTCCTTCACGGTCAAGCAGCAGCTGGCCACCGCGGCCGGCGCGGTGGGCGTCCTAGTCTACAACAACGTCCCCGACGAGCCGCTGAACGGCACCCTCGGCGAGGCCGTCCCCGGCGCCCCGGCCGGTGGTCTCACCCAGGCGGCCGGGCAGGCGCTGCTCGGCCAGGTCGGGCAGCAGGCCACCCTCGACATCCAGGTCGAGGTCACCGAGACCACCACCTCCAACGTCATCGCCCAGACCCCCTACGGCGACACCGACCAGGTGATCATGCTCGGCGCGCACCTGGACTCGGTCGCCGAGGGCCCGGGCATCAACGACAACGCCACCGGATCCGCGGGCATCCTGCAGACGGCGCTCGAGCTCGCCGAGGTCAAGCCGACCACCAACGCCGTGCGGTTCGCCTGGTGGGGTGCCGAGGAGTCCGGGCTGGTCGGCTCCTGGGAGTACGTGGAGTCGCTGACCGAGGCCGAGCGCGCCCAGATCGCCGGCTACCTGAACTTCGACATGATCGGGTCGCCGAACCACATCATCGGGGTCTACGACGCCGACCAGTCGACGTACACCGCCCCGGTCACGGTGCCGGAGGGATCGGCGTCGCTGGAGCAGGTGTTCACCGGCTACTTCGACCGCACCGGCCAGCCGTGGGTCGACACCGAGTTCTCCGGGCGGTCGGACTACCAGGGCTTCATCGAGTACGGCATCCCGGCCACCGGCCTGTTCACCGGCGCGGACGACATCAAGACCGAGGAGGAGGTCGCGCTCTTCGGCGGCACCGCCGGGATCCCGCACGACCCGAACTACCACTCCCCCGCCGACGACCTCAGCAACGTCGACCTGACCGCACTGGGGATCAACAGCCAGGCGATCGCCTTCGCCACCCTGTCGCTCGCCCAGGACCCGACGCCGCTCGACCTGACCGACAACCACCCGGGCAAGGGCAAGGGCAAGGGGAAGGGGAAGGCCAAGGGCCTCGACCGCGGGAACGGGAACGGGGGCGACCGGGGCCACGGCGTGGCTGCCTGATCCCTCCCGTTCCGTACGCGGGGCCGGACACCAGCTGGTGTCCGGCCCCGCTGTCGTGTCCGGCCCGGTCGTGGCCGGGGGCCGGGTGGCATAACGTGCGGGAGCCGTCGTCCCGGACGGCCGGAGGAGGACACCGCATGACGATCACCCAGTCCGACGTCCGGCAGGCGGCCGCCCGGATCGCCCCGTTCGTCCGGCGGACACCGGTCGTCGTCCTGGCCGGCGCTCCCCTGGGGCTGCCGCACGACGTCGTCGTCAAGCTCGAGCAGCTCCAGCACTCCGGGTCGTTCAAGGCGCGCGGGGCGTTCAACACGCTGCTGTCCGCCGACGTCCCGGCGACGGGGGTCATCGCCGCCTCCGGTGGCAACCACGGCGCCGCCGTCGCGTACGCCGCCCAGCGGCTCGGGCACCGGGCGACGATCTTCGTCCCCGCCGCCGCACCGGCGGCCAAGCTGGAGCGGATCCGGCGTTACGGCGCCGACGTGGTGGCCGTCGGCCGCGACTACGCCGAGGCGCACCGGGCCAGCGTCGAGGAGGAGACCCGCACCGGCGCGCTGCGGGTGCACGCCTACGACCAGCCCGAGGTGGTCGCCGGGCAGGGCACCGTCGCCCACGAGCTCAGCGAGCAGGCGCCCGACCTGGACACGGTGCTCATCGCCGTCGGCGGCGGCGGGCTGATCGCCGGCTGCGCCAGCTGGTACACCGACAGCCTGCGGGTGGTCGGGGTGGAGCCGGAGCGGGCGCCGACGCTGCACGCCGCCCGGGCGGCCGGGCACCCGGTGGACGTCGAGGTGAGTGGGCGGGCCGCCGACGCGCTGGGCGCCCGCCGGCTGGGCAGCATCGCCGCCGAGGTCGCCGACCGGTACGTCGACGACGCCGTGCTGGTGCCCGACGACGCGATCCGGGAGGCCCAGCGGCTGCTCTGGGAGGAGCTGCGGGTGCTCGCCGAACCCGGCGGGGCCACCGCGCTGGCCGCCCTGCTGTCCGGCGCGCACGTCGCCGCCGCCGGGGACCGGGTGGGCGTCGTGGTGTGCGGGGCGAACCTCGATCCGGCGTCCTGGTCGGTCCTGCCCGAGACGGGGGTCTGACGTGCCGGTGCTGCTGCGCGGCCGGGTGCTGCCGGTGCTGGCCGACCCGATCCAGGACGGCGCCGTCGTCATCGAGGACGGAGTGATCACCTATGTCGGCCCCGCGTCCCGGGCCCCGCACCTGACCGGGGAGGTGACCGAGGTCGACGCCGGCGACGGTGCGGTCGTCCCGGGGCTGGTCGACGCCCACGTGCACCTGGTCGCCGACGGCGCCGCCGACTTCGCCGGCTCGGTGCTGCGGTCGAGCACCGAGCAGCTGGCCGCCACCGCTGCGGCCAACGCCCGGCGCACCCTCGCCGCCGGCACGGTCGCGGTGCGCGACCTCGGCGCGCCCCACGGGATCGCCGTCGCCCTCGGGCAGCAGGTCGCCGCGAGCCGGGCGGCCGGCCCGGAGGTCACCGCGGCCGGCCGGGCGCTCACCGCTCCCGGCGGCCACATCCCCTACCTCGGCGTGGAGGTGCAGGGCGTCGACCAGCTGGCGGCGGCGGCCCGCACCGAGCTGGCCGCCGGAGCCGGCGGCATCAAGCTGGTCGCCACCGGCGGCGTCCTCACCCCCGGAGCCGCCCTCGGCAACGCGCCCTTCGCCGAGGACGAGCTGGCCGCCGCGGCAGCCGTCGCCCGCGAGCAGGGCCGGTGGGTCGCCGCCCATGCCATCGGGCACGAGGGCACCAGGCGGGCGCTGCGCGCCGGGGCGACCAGCATCGAGCACGGCTACCTCCTCGACGACGAGACGGTCGAGCTGATGGCCACGACCGGAGCGGTGCTGGTGACCACCCAGGTCGCCGTCGCCCGGATGCTGCGCAACCGGCACCTGGTCGACCCGGCCGTGGTGGCCCGGGCCGAGGAGGTCCAGGACGTGGCGATCACCTCGCTGCGGCGCGCGGCGCGGGCCGGCATCCCGATCGCCGGGGCCACCGACGCCGGCACCCCGTTCAACCCGCACGGCGGGGTGGCGGAGGAGGCGGCGCTGCTGGTCGCCGACATCGGGCTGACGACGGCGCAGGCGCTGCGGGCGGTCACCGCCACCGCCGCCCGCTGCCTGCTGCGGCCGGACCTGGGGCACCTGTCGGTCGGCGCCCCCGGACACGTCGTGGTCACCGGCGCCGATCCGCTGGACGACGTGACCGCCCTGACCGACGTCCGCGCCGTCGTCCTCGGCGGTCGGCTGCTCGACATCCCGGAGAGGACGACATGACCGACACCTCCACGATCTCCCTGCCCACCGACCACGCCCAGCGCGCCGTCGTACTTCCCGCCGGAGGGCACCGTGTCGACGTGTGAGCCGGTGAGGACGACGCCGTCGCGGGAGCCCGGCAGCCGCCCGAACACGTTGCCCACCGCGTC
>NZ_JAAKGN010000025.1:0-43325 GCF_011039295.1 Modestobacter sp. KNN46-3
CACGAGGGACCTCCTGGGTCGGTGCGGGTGCTTGGCGGCTCCCACACCCAACCCGGAGGTCCCTCCTCACATCAAGATCAGCTGCTCATCGCAGCGCTGCACCAACCTGTCCGGGCAGTACACCTAGCGCGCTAAACAGCAGCAAGAGCACCCAAAAGCGCCGGCCGCGGACCTCCGGTGACATGCGAGCACGGTAGCTTGCCGTCTCGGTTCCGGACGGCAGCGGTGGGCTGCCGGACTTACGAGGAGGCGGTCGAACACCCGGCCGCCTTCGGCCGATGTCTTGCTTGCAGTCCTGGAGGCCGCCTCTGGGCGGTCAGCGTCCCTGTCCCATAGCGGCCCACAATGGGACACCCTCGCAACGGAGCGACCGCCGGATCGTGTGTGCGTCGGAGGCCGCCCTCTGTTCCACGTACCTGCTGTCTCCCGGACCCTCGAGGAGCAGGGACACCGTTCTCCCGTAGTTCTGCAGTGCGACGAAGCGGCCCATCTTGTTCCAGCGTCTCCGGGCAGGATGCAGGACATGAGCGTGAGCACCTGCGCCGTCCTGCGCTGTCAGAATGACGCCGCCGAGGTCTGGCACGTGAGCCGTCCGGAGCCCCGCGACTACCGGGTGTGCGCCCGCCATCGGCAGGCGATTCGCGACGGCGCTCTCTGGGCCAGGGACACCAGCGACGACGCGGTCCTGCTTCTGGAGGGCGACGCCAACTTCACCATGCCGAACGTTCTACGCGGCTACCGGATCGGCGGCGGCGCCCTGGCAGAGGTGGTTGAGGGCGAACGCGAGTACGTCCTCCGCTTGGAGCTGACCCATGGGCACCTGGGTGTCCCCCAGGACCGCGAGCTGACGCTGTACCTACCGCTGACCGTCGCAGGGCCGTTCGCTGCGGCACTTCAGCGGTTCGTCGACTCGTGGCCGGCGCCACCCGATGGTGAGGGTCCGTCCGGAGACTGATCGGGCCCACTCCGTTCCACCAAGCCCGCGCGCGCCGCTCTGAGCGGCCCGCTCAGGGACATCGCCTGACGGCACCTCTAGGGCAACGGTTGGTCG
Organism: Modestobacter sp. KNN46-3; assembly: GCF_011039295.1. Classification (NCBI taxonomy): domain Bacteria; kingdom Bacillati; phylum Actinomycetota; class Actinomycetes; order Geodermatophilales; family Geodermatophilaceae; genus Modestobacter; species Modestobacter sp. KNN46-3. Next base: position 1,052 of record NZ_JAAKGN010000025.1, read on the forward strand.
GCCTGTCGTGTGCGCTCTCGCCGGGCGTAGAAGATCCGAACAAGCCAAACCGATGACGTCAGAAGCAGAAGGCCGGAGATGAACAGCTTCCATCCATCGTGATCGCCGAGCGCCCGGACTAGAGCGACCATGGAGACGCACCAGACGACTGTCCAGAACACCAGGTCGAACGTCCCGAGAGGACGCAGCCAGGAACTGGACATCTTCCCGACAGTAGGGCACCAAGACGCCAAGGCGCATCTCAGTAGGTGTCCCTGAAGCCGCCTTCAGGGCGCACTCGCCGGAGCGGCGCCAAGTCATCGAAGCCTGCTCACGTCACCTCACCGATGGGCTCCGGCTCAGCGAAGGGACAGCCCGGTGGCGGTGAGCACGTCGCCGTTGGCGACGAGCTGGACGGCGGCCTCGATCTCCGGGGCCAGGTGCCGGTCGGGGCCGGGGCCCGGCACCCCGGCGGCCCGGACGGCGTCCCGGACCGCGCCGGTGGCCGCCGCCGGCTGCAGCGGGGCGCGCAGGTCCAGCGCCCGGGCCGCCGTGAGCACCTCGATGGCCAGCACCCGGGTCAGCCCGTCCAGCGCCCGGCGCAGCTTGCGGGCGGCAGCCCAGCCCATGGACACGTGGTCCTCCTGCATCGCCGAGGAGGGGATCGAGTCGACGCTGGCCGGCACCGCGAGCCGCTTGAGCTCGCTGACGATCCCGGCGGCGGTGTACTGGGCGATCATGTGGCCGGAGTCGACCCCGGCGTCGTGCGCGAGGAACGGCGGGAGGCCATGGCTGCGGGCGGCGTCCAGGAACCGGTCGGTGCGCCGCTCGCTCATGCTGGCCACGTCGGCGACCGCGATCGCCAGGAAGTCCAGCACGTAGCCGACCGGGGCGCCGTGGAAGTTGCCGTTGGACTCCACCCGCCCGTCGACCGTCACCACCGGGTTGTCGATCGCGGCGGCGAGCTCCCGCTCGGCCACGGTGGCGGCGTGTGCCGCGGTGTCCCGGGCGGCGCCGTGCACCTGCGGGGCGCAACGCAGCGAGTAGGCGTCCTGCACCCGGGTGCACTCCGGGCCGCGGTGGCTCGCCATCACCCCGCTGCCGGCCAGCAGCGCCCGCAGGTTGGCCGCCGAGTCCGCCTGCCCGGGGTGCGGGCGAAGTTCCTGCAGGTGGGCGGCGAACACCGCGTCGCTGCCCAGCAGCGCCTCCACGCTCATCGCCGCGGCGACGTCGGCGGTGCTCAGCAGCCGGCGCAGGTCGGCCAGCGCGAGCAGCAGCATGCCGAGCATCCCGTCGGTGCCGTTGACCAGCGCCAGGCCCTCCTTCTCCGCCAGCTGCACCGGGGTGAGCCCGGCGTCAGCGAGCGCCTCGGCGGCAGGGCGCAGCTCCCCGGCGGCGCCCCGGACTGTGCCCTCGCCCATCAGCGCCAGCGCGATCGACGACAGCGGCGCCAGGTCACCGGAGCAGCCCAGGGAGCCGTACTCGTGCACCGTCGGGGTGATCCCGGCGTCCAGCATCGCCGCGTAACCACGGGCGGTCTCGGGCCGGACGCCGGTGCGCCCGGTCGCCAGCGTCGACAGCCGCAGCAACATCAGTGCGCGCACCACCTCGCGCTCCACCTCCGGGCCGGAGCCGGCGGCGTGCGAGCGGATCAGGCTGCGCTGCAGCTGGGCCCGCTGGGCGACCGGGATGTGCCGGGTGGCCAGCGCGCCGAACCCGGTGGAGACGCCGTAGTGCGGGCGGTCGTCGTCGGCCAGCCGCTCGACGACCTCGCGGGTGGCGGCGATCCCGGCCAGCGCCTCCTCGGACAGCCGCACGCCGTAGCCGTCCCGGGCCACCCGGACGACGTCCTCCGGGGTGACCGGTTCGCTGCCGACGACGACCTGCTGGGTGTCCACCGCTGTGCTCATGGCTCCATCTGACCTGGCCCGCGGCAGCGGATCCAGGTTCGCGAGCCGGGTGCTGTCTGGTATCCCAGACGTTTCAGTCGGGGCGGCGACCGTTGATCCGGCGGGTCAGCTCGGCGGCCGCTCGGGCCACCCGCTGCGCGAGCTCGGTCCGCCCGGGGGCGTCGACGTCCTCGGTGGGGAAGGTGACCGCGACCGCCGCCGCCGGCCGGCCGGCGTGGTCGTGCACCGCCGCGGCGACCGAGGCGAACCCTGGCGTGACCTCGCCGTCCTCGTCGGCGTACCCGGCCCGGCGCACCTCGCCCAGCAGCCGGCGCAGCTCCGAGAGCCGGCGGGGACCCAGGTCGTGCCGGTCGACGAACGCGGTCGCATCGGGGAACAGTGCTCGCACCTGGGCCGGCGGCAGACCGGACAGCAGCGCCCGGCCACTGGCGGTCAGCTGGGCCGGCAGCCGGACGCCGACGTCGGTCACCAGCGGCGGCCGGCCCGGCGCCCGCTGCTCGACGACGTAGAGCACCTCCCGGCCGTGCAGCACCGCCAGGTGCGCGGAGTGGCCGACCGCGTCGACCAGCCGGGCCAGCACCGGGCGGGCCAGCCGGGCCAGCGGCTCCTGGCGGGAGTAGGCGCTGCCGATCTCGAAGGCGCTCACCCCCAACCCGTACCGGCGTTCCTCGGGCAGGTGGACGACGAAGCCGGCGTCGACCAGTTCGGCGAGCAGGTGGTACGTCGTCGACCGCGGCAGCCCGAGGTCGCGGGCGAGGGCGGCGGCGGGGACGGCACCGGGGGAGCGGGCCAGCGCCTGGAGCAGCGCCAGCGCCTGCCGGGCGGCGGGCACCCCGCCCCGCGGCGTCCGGGGTGAGGGGACCGGCTCCGGCACCGGGGGAGCCTACGGCGCGATCGACCCCGCGCTGCCCGCGGTCAGCGGGGCCGTTCGTGCCGCAGCAGGACAACGCCGTTGCCGAAGGTGCGGGTCTCGACCAGGCGCAGGTCCGTGGGCTTCTCGCCAGGACCGAAGAGCAGGCGCCCGGCCCCCAGCAGGACCGGGTTCACGTAGAGCCGGTACTCGTCGATGAGGTCGTGCCGCCGGAAGGCCGCGCCCAGGCGCGCCCCGCCCAGCACCATGTCGCCCCCGGGCTGCGCCTGCAGTGCCCGCACCTCGTCGGGCACGACCTCGCGCACCAGGGTGGCGTTCGGACCCGGGGCGGCGAGGCTGCTCGAGTAGACCACCTTGGGCATCCCTCGCCAGATGCCAGCGAACTCCGCCTCGGTGGGCGAGCTGTCGGGGTCCTGGTCCGCCGCCGGCCAGTACTGCTCCATCAGCTCGTAGGTCACCCGGCCGAAGAGGAAGGCGCTCATCGTGGCCAGCTGCCGGTTGAAGTGGTCGTGCAGCTCCTCGTCGACGAGGTGCCAGCTGATGTCGCCGTCCGGGCCCTCGAAGTACCCGTCGAGCGACACCGCCATCTGGGCCACGACTCTGCGCATGCTGTTCTCCGTCCCGATCGCCTGGTCCTGCCGGAGACGAGACCGTCGTGCAACGCCGGACTCATCGGTCCCGGGCGGACCGCGGCTCAGCCGCCCGCCTGCACCTCGGCCGCGCCGATCTCCACCCAGTCGTCGCGCAGCCGCACCGGGTGGACCGGCAGCCGCAGCGCCGGGTCGTCCGGTGCGTCCAGGCAGACCCCGGTGCGCAGGTCGAACACCTGCTTGTACATCGGGGAGGCCACCGTCGGTGCCTCGCCGCGGGTGCCCACGATGCCCCGGGCGATCACGTGCGCACCGCTCACCGGGTCGCGGTGGCCCACGGCGTGCAGCGCGCCGTCGAAGAGCCGGAAGACGGCGATCTGCTGGTCGCCGACCAGGGCGGCCACCCCGCGCTCGGGTTGTAGGTCGGCGTACCGGCAGACGACCGTCCAGCCGGTCGGGATCGTGGTCTCCGGGGGCAGGGTCGCGGTCATCGGGAGAACACCTCCAGTCGGGGGCCGGCCACCAGGACGGCGCCGGCGGCCTCGCCGGCCGTCCGTTCCGCCGCGGTGCTCGGCCGGGGCTGCCCCCGCTCAACGACGTAGGACAGCGACGGATCGGGGGAGTCGGGGGCGTTGACGAAGGAGGCGAACCGGCGCAGCTTCTCCGGGTCCTCCAGGGTGGCGCGCCACTCGTCGGTGTAGCCCTCGACGTGGTCGGCCATCGCCGCGTCCAGGTCGGCGGCGATGCCCAGGCTGTCGTCGAGGACGACGGCGCGCACGTGGTCCAGCCCGCCCTCGATCTCCTCCAGCCACGGCGCGGTGCGCTGCAGCCGGTCGGCGGTGCGCACGTAGTAGACGAGGAAGCGGTCGATGGTGCGCACCAGCGTCTCGGTGCCCAGGTCCTCGGCCAGCAGCTTCGCGCGCCGCGGGGTGAAGCCGCCGTTGCCGCCGACGTAGAGGTTCCAGCCGTTGTCGGTGGCGATGACCCCGACGTCCTTGCCGCGCGCCTCGGCGCACTCCCGCGCGCAGCCGGAGACCCCGAGCTTGATCTTGTGTGGGGAGCGCAGCCCGCGATAGCGGAGCTCCAGGGCGATCGCCAGGGCGACCGAGTCCTGCACGCCGTACCGGCACCAGGTCGAGCCCACGCAGGACTTCACCGTGCGCAGCGACTTGCCGTACGCGTGCCCGGACTCGAAGCCGGCCGCGACCAGCCGCTCCCAGATCGCCGGCAACAGCTCCATCCGGGCGCCGAAGAGGTCGATCCGCTGACTGCCGGTGATCTTGGTGTAGAGCCCGAAGTCGCGGGCCACCTCACCGATCGCGATCAGCCCCTCCGGCGTCACCTCGCCGCCGGGGATCCGCGGCACCACCGAGTAGGTGCCGTCCTTCTGGATGTTGGCCATCACGTGGTCGTTGGTGTCCTGCAGCGTGGCCCGCTCGCCGTCGAGCACGTGCCCGGAGTCCAGGCTGGCCAGGATGGAGGCGACGACCGGCTTGCAGATGTCGCAGCCCCGGCCGCGGCCGTGCCGGTCGACCAGCTCGCTGAAGCTGGTGATCCCGGTGACCCGGACGACGTCGAACAGCTGCGCCCGGCTGACGTCGAAGTGCTCGCACAGCGCCGAGCTGACGGTGACCCCGGCGGCCGCCAGCTCGGTGGTCACCAGCTTCTTCACCAGCGGCAGGCAGGAGCCGCAACTCGTGCCGGCCTTGGTGCAGGCCTTGACCGCGCCCAGGTCGGTGCAGCCGTCGCAGCGGACGGCGTCCCGGATCGCCCCGGCGCTGACGTTGTTGCACGAGCAGACGGCGGCGTCGTCGGGCAGCTCGGCCGACGCCGGCCCGCCCTCGGCGCCCTCCGGCAGCAGCCACGCGGCCGGGTCGCCGCCCAGCTCGCGGCCGACCAGCGGCCGCAGCCCGGCGTACGCGCCGGCGTCGCCGACCAGGATGCCGCCGAGCAGGGTGCGCGCGTCGTCGGAGAGCACCAGCTTCTTGTAGACCCCGGCCACCGGGTCGCCGTAGACGACCGACAGCGCGCCAGGGGAGGTGCCGAACGCGTCGCCGAAGCTGGCGACGTCGACCCCCAGCAGCTTCAGCTTGGTGGACAGGTCCGCACCCGGGAACTCCGCCGCCCCGCCGAGCAGCTGGTCGGCGACGATCTCGGCCATCGTGTACCCGGGCGCGACCAGCCCGTAGGTACGGCCCTCGACCGCGGCGACCTCGCCGATCGCCCAGACGGCCGGGTCCTCGGTGCGGCAGGTCGGGTCGACCGCCACCCCGCCGCGCGGGCCGACCGGGAGCTCGCACGCCCGGGCCAGCTCGTCGCGGGGCCGCACGCCGGCGGCGAACACCACGACGTCGACGTCCAGGTGGGTCAGCCCCGCCGCGGACCCCTCGGCGGCGTGCATCCGGGCGACCCGGCCGTCCCGGCCCGCGGTGAGCTTGGCCGTCGCGGTGCCGGCGTGCACCTGCACGCCGAGCGCGCCGACCAGCCGCTGCAGCGCCTCGCCGCCGCCCTCGTCGACCTGCAGCGGCATCAGCCGGGGGGCGAACTCGACGACGTGGGTCTGCACGCCCAGGGCAGTCAGCGCGCCGGCGGCCTCCAGCCCGAGCAGCCCACCGCCGACGACGGCGCCGGTGACGGGGCGAGGGCTGCCGTCCTCCTGCCGTCGGGTATCGACCTCGGTCACGTACTGGCGGAGCGCGGCGACGTCGTCGATCGTGCGGTAGACGAAGCAGCCGGGGAGGTCCTTGCCCTCGACCGGGGGGACGAACGGCGCCGAGCCGGTGGCCAGCACAAGCGCGTCGTAGCGGTGCTCCCGGCCACCCGCCGTCCGCACCAGCCGGGCCTGCCGGTCGACCTCGGTCACCTGCTCACCGCGACGCAGCTGCACGCCGGGGGTGTCCCAGAGGGCCGGGTCGCCGAGCGCCAGGTCCTGCGGGTCCCGGCCGGAGAAGTAGGAGGTGAGGGCCACCCGGTCGTAGGGCGCACGCGGCTCCTCGGCCAGCACGGTCACCTGCCAGCCGCCGTCGGCGACCCCACCCCGGTCGACGAGCGCCTCGACCAGCCGGTGGGCGACCATCCCGCCGCCCACGACGACGAGCTGGCGGGGTCCGGCGGTGCTCGGGGCGGGGGTGCTCATGCGCAGGGTGCTCCTTCGACGGCGGCGGTGCTGCGGGACGGCGGCCCCTTGCCGAGCGAAGTTATGGACGCGGTGTTTCCGTCGGCGTCGCGCCGCGTTACGGAGCGGCAAGGTCGAGCGCACAGTGCCGCCGGCGCCGGCGTGAGCCGTTCAGCCCTGGGCACCGGAGCCGAAGTCGCCGAACGGCTCGCCGGTCATCGGGGCCACCGGTGCCTGCCTGAGGAGCTGCCCAGCGGCGTCCAGGGTGCGCACGGTCTGGGCGCCGTCGGGGAGGGGGACGACGTTGCCGCCCCCGGTCAGCGGCAGCCGGGCGATCACCCGGTCGGTGGCGCCCAGCACCTCCACGGCGGTCGCGTCCGGTGGTGCGGTGACGACCAGCCAGCTGCCGTCGCCGGACTGACCGAGCCCCGGCAGGTCGACCGTGCACGTCCGGGCCACGGTCAGGGACGACACCGGGGTGCTGCCGGCCGGCGTCACGGTGCCGCAGGCGAGGGCCCCGCCGCCGCCCCCGGCCCAGGTGGTGACCACCAGCGCACCGCCGGGGCTGCGGCCGACGACGACGGCGACGGTGCCCGGCCCCCGGCTCAGCGGCAGGGTGCCCGACCACAGCAGCTCCGGCTGCAGCCCGGCCGGCTCGACCCCCAGCGGCACGGCCAGCCCGACCAGCGCGGCCGCGACCACCCGCGCGTCGGGCTCCTGGGTCACCGGGCGGATCGGCTCCAGCACCGGGAGGGGGGTGGTGCGGCCGGGCCGGTCGCCGGGCCAGTCGACGGCCGACCGGTGCAGCAGCCGGCCCTCCCGGGTGACCCGGACGCTCAGCGCCGGGCCGTCCTCGGTGGTGGTGGCCGGGACGACGGCCACGCCCTCGACCGCCTCCACCGGCGCGTACCTGCGGCCGACCGTGCCCCGCGGCCCGACCAGCAGCCGCTCGGAGACCTCGATCGTGTCGCCGCGCCCGGCGACCACGACCAGCGACCCCGGACCCGGCCCGCCCAGCAGCAGGGTGACCGGTCGGCCGCGGCCCAGCCCCGGCGGCAGGTGCGGCACGAGCGCGTCCGCCGGTGCCCCGACCGGCCCGATGAGCCAGGTGCCGCGGAAGTCCTCGTCGACCGTGCCGACGACCAGCGCCGCGCGCCCGGAGGGGGTGTCCCCGGCGAAGACCACGGTCCGGTCCGCGACCGGTGGGGCCACCAGCCCACCCCACTCGGCCTGTTGGACGGAGGTGAGGAACGCCGGGTCGTCCGCCAGTGAGCCCCGGGCGGGACCGGTGAGCACGGGCGCGCTGCGGACCGACGGCCCGGCGCCGGCGGGAGCGACGGCCGACGGCGCCGCGGCGGGGAGCGGTTCCTCCGCCACCGGCCGGGTCAGCGCGCCGACGGCACCGGCGAGGACGACGGCGGCCACCGTCGCCGCGGCGAGCACCCGCCGCCGCAGCCCCGTCCGGCGGTGCCCGACGTCGGCGACGGCCTGGGCGGCGTCCAGCCGCCACCGGACCGGGGTCCCGGCCAGCCGGGTCAGCCCGTCCCGCAGCCGCTCGTCGTCCGTCGCGGGCTGGGCGCGCCGGTAGGGGTCCGGCCGCGCCGCCGGTCGCAGCCGTCCGGCGCCCGCCGCCGCAGCCGCCTCGGCCTCCGCCACCGGGCGGCCGAGCACGGCGGCGAGGGCGGCCGCGTCCAGCTCGTCGGCGTGGTGCAGCACCGTGGCGGCCCGGACGCGCGGGGGGAGGGCGCGCAGCGCGCGGGACAGCTCGTCGTCCACCGCCGGGGCGAGCGGATCGGGCAGCTCCTCGAGGACCTGCTCGCCGCGCAGCCCCCGGCGGTCAGCGCCGGCCACCAGCGCCCGGCGGGCCGTCGCCAGCGGATCGGGCGTGGGCCAGGCTCGCCGGGTGCGGGTGAGCGCCCGCTGCACCAGCTCCTCGGCGGTGGCCCGGTCGCCGGTCAGCAGCAGCGCGGTGCGCAGCAGTCCGGGACGCCGGTCGGCGACGAACCGCGCGAAGTCCGCGTCGTGCTGCGCCCCGTCGTCCTGCTTCCCGCCGTCTCGCACCGTGCCCCCTCCGGTCGGCCGTCCGGTGTTCGGCGCACGCCAGCCGCCGGGTCCACCTGCCACGGTCGCCGACGACCCGCCGATCCGCAGCGCGACCCGGCTCAGCGGACCCAGGGCACGGTGCCGTCGAGCGGCGGCACCGGTGCCAGGAGCCGGCCGACCCGGTCGTGCACGGCCAGCGCCGGGGGACGGCCACCGGCCCAGACCACCACCAGGTGCCCGTGCCGCGGCACCGTCAGCGTGCGGGAGCCGCCGACCACGACGGCGTGCACCTCGGCACTGACCCGCAGTTGGACGTCGTGCACGTAGCGGGCACCCCAGGGCATCCGGCGGTCGGCGTTGCGCAGCACCGAGCCGCCGCCGCGCACCACGACCAGTCCACCGAGCTCCACCGCCCCTGGCCGGTCGGCGAACCCGTCGTCGTCCCAGCTGCCGCCACCGCCACCGAGCAGGCGCCAGGTGTCACCACGCCGCTCCAGCAGGTGGGTGTCGCCCTCAGGGCAGCTGACGCCTCGCCGTACGAAGGCGGTGCAGGCCACGTCGCCGTCAACGTCCACGGCGAGGGCGGCGAACCGTCGGCGTCGGCTGAGCCGTGCCGGGTCGCTGCGCAGTCCGTGCTGGATCAGCGCGACGCTCTCCGCCAGCCGGTCGTAGGTCACGACCGCACCGTAGGGGCTCAGGCCGCCGTGTACGCCTGCGCCAGCCGGGCGAAGCCCTCGTCCAGCGACACCTGCGGGGTCCAGTGCAGCGCCTCGCGGGTGCGGCGCTGGTCGAACCAGTGCGCGGTCGCCAGCTGCTCGGCGAGGAACCGGGTCAGCGGAGGAGTGTCCCGGCGCTGGGTCACCGCCCAGACCCCCTCGACGAGGCCCCCGGCGGCCCAGGCCGCCCGGAACGGCACCTGGCGGCGCGGCCCGGGGACGCCGGCGGCCCGGCACAACCGGTCGATGACCTCGGCGACCGGACGGGGCTCGCCGTTGGAGACCACCAGCGCCTCCCCGTGCACCGGCCCGCAGGCGTCGACGGCGGCGACCAGGGCAGCGGCGGCGTTGTCCACGTAGGTGGTGTCGATCAGCGCGGCACCGGAGCCGATCACCGGCAGCCGCCCGCTCCGGGCCCGCTCGACGATCCGCGCGACCAGCTGGGTGTCCCCGGGGCCCCAGACCAGGTGCGGCCGCACGACCAGGACGGCGAGCGCGGCGTCGTCCGCCGCCAGTGCGACCTGCTCGGCGACGGCCTTGGAGCGTGAGTAGTGCCCGCGGGCGCGCGCCGGGTCGGCCGACTGAGCGCCGACCCCGACCAGCGCCGAGCCGCCGTGCGCCACCGACGGGGAGGAGACGTGCACCAGCCGGCCCACCCCGGCCTGCCGGCAGGCGTCGACCACGGCGCGGGTGCCCTCGATGTTGGCCCGGGCGTACTCCGCCCACCGGCCGGTGACGTCGACCTTCGCGGCCAGGTGCACCACGGCGTCATGCCCGGTGACCGCGCGGGCCACCACGGCCGGGTCGGCGACGTCCCCGCGCACCTCCCGGCAGGGCAGCCCGGCCGGGCGGCGCTGCAGCACGGTCACCTCGTCGCCCCGGTCGAGCAGGCCCTGCACCGTGGCCCGGCCGAGCATGCCGCTGGCCCCGGTGACCAGCACCCTCATCGGGTGCGTGCCCGTGCTCCGGCGAGCGTGCGGGTCGCGCGCCGGGCCACCTCCCGCCGGTCGACCTTCGACTGGTGCCGGATGTCGACCGGCAGCCGGCCGGTGACCAGGACGGCGGCGACCTCGGTGCCGGCGGCCCCACGGACGGCGTCGGACAGGGCGGGGTCGGCGAGCTCGAAGCCGGCGCGGCGGCGTGCACCGTCGGCGGGGACGACCACGACCACCACGACCTGGGCGCCGACCGGCCCGACACCGACGACGGCGGCGGCGCTGACGCCGTCCAGCAGCTGGACCCGCTGCTCGACGCCGACCGGGGTGACGACCCCGTCGGCGGTGGTCACGACGTGCGGCAGCCGGCCCTCGATCCAGAGCCGGCCCTCGGCGTCCAGGTGCCCGACGTCGCCGGTCCGGTGCCAGCCCGGGTCGCGGGACGACGCGCGCTCGGTGGCCCACAGGGCGTCGTAGCGGTCCTTGACGTGCGCGGCCCGCACGGCGACCTCCCCGGTGGTCCCGGGGACGTCGGTGAGGTCACCGTCGGCCGACCCGGTCGGGGACAGCGGGCTGACCCGGACCTCGACCCCGGGCAGCGGCCGGCCGACGCACACGCCGTTCCCGGGGCCGGCGGCCCCGATCTCGGTGGCGGAGACGTCGGTGACCGGCAGCGCCTCGGTCATCCCGTACGGGGTGTGCGCAGCGGCTGCGGGCAGCACCTGGCGCAGTTCCCGCAGCAACGGCAGCGGCACCGGCGCCCCGGCGGACATGAGCAGGCGCACCCGGCTCAGTGCGGTCCGCTGGGGCCCGGTCAGCTCGTCGGCGGTGGCGACGACCCGGCGCAGCGCGGCCGGCGAGGCGAACACGACCGTGCCGTCGATCGCCGCCGTGGCGTCGGCCAGGGCGGCCGCGGTCAGCGAGCCCGGCGCGGTCACGTCGACGTCGGGCACCGCGGAGCCGATGCCCAGCGCCGGGCCGAACAGGGCGAACGGCGCGAAGCCGGCGACCAGGCGGTCGTCGGGGGACAGCCCGTAGGTGGTACCGACCAGGTCCAGCTGGGCCAGTGCCTGGCGCCGGGTGTAGACGACGCCCTTGGCCGGGCCGGTGGCGCCGGAGGTGAACAGGACGGCGCAGTCGGTGTCCAGGTCGGCCTCGGCGGGCAGCGGCGCGGTGCTGCCCGCGCGCTCCAGCTCCTCGAGCGTGTGGGCCACGCCCAGGGCGCGCGCCGCAGCTGCGGGCAGCCCGGTGGCGGCGATCCGGGTGGCGGACAGGCGCATGGCCCGGGCGGCTGCGAGACCGGGGGCGCCGCCGATGACCGCGTCGACCCGGGCGCTGTGCAGCGCACGGCGCATGCCGCGCAGGCCCAGGCCCTTGTCGGCGACGACGATGACCGCGCCGGCCCGCCAGACGGCGTAGACCGCGGCGGTGAGGTCGACGGAGGGCTCGACCAGCAGGGCGACCCGCTGCCCCGGGCGGATGCCGGCGTGGGCCAGCCCGGCAGCCAGGTGCTCGACCCGGCGGTGCAGCTGCGCCCAGCTGACCGTGGTGCCACCGACCTCGACCACGGCGGGGGAGTCGTCGGCGGCCCGGTCGGCCAGCGCTGAGCCGAGGCCCCGCGGCTGGGGCTGCGCGCTGCGCGGGCGGTCGGCGGTGTCGACGGTGTACCGGCCGGTGGACAGGTCGGTGACCCACTGAGCGACCGCATCGGCGTACTGCGGGGCGTCCTCGGGCATCAGGTGCGAGGCGCCCTCGTAGCGGTGCAGCTGGGCCTGGGGCAGCCGCTCGCGCAGGTCGGCCAGGTACCGCTCGCCGAAGACCGGGTCGCGCGGGCCCCACAGCAGCAGCGCCGGCACGTCGAGGGAACGGATGCCCTCGGCGATCGCCTCCTGCGCGGCCCGGGACGGGTGGCCGGGGGAGAAGGGGATGTCGGCCACGAAGTCCCCGACCGACCGCCGGCGGGCCGCCGTCCGGTAGGGCGCGGCGAAGGCGTCCCGGACGTCGGCCGGCAGCCTCGGGGAGGACAGCGCCGTCGTCGCCCGGACGAACAGCGGCGTGCCGACGGTGGCCACCGAGCGGACCCCGGGGGCGTGCGCCATCCGGATCAGCGCCGGGCCGAGGTCCCCCTCGGGCATCGAGACGGCGGTGTTGCCCAGGACGACACCGCGCAGCTGGTCGCGGTGCGCCAGCGCCCAGCCCAGCGAGATGACCCCGCCCCAGTCGTGCCCGACGGTGATCACCGGGCCGGTGAGGCCCAGCGCAGCCGTCAGGTCACCGAGGTCGGCGACCCGCTGCTCCAGTGGCCGGGGCCCGGGAAGCCGCGCCGAGAAGCCCATGCCGAGCTGGTCGGGGGCGATCACCCGCCACCCGGGCGGGGCGGCGGCGAGCAGCCGGCGCCAGAGGTAGGACCAGGTGGGGTTGCCGTGCACGCAGAGCAACGTGCCCACCGGGTCGGGAACGCCGTTGTCCAGCAGGTGCCACTCGTGCTTCGTGCCGGTGGCGTCGGCGACGCTGAGCCGGCGGGACCAGGCCGGGTCGAGCCCGGGGAGGCCGGCGGGGAGGTCGATCGGCACGCTCACCAGGCGATCTCGAGGCAGGAGGCGTTGAGGCCTGAGCCGATGCCCATCAGCAGCACCCGGTCGCCGTCGATCAGTTCGTGCTGCGCGCTGGCCAGGGTGTAGGGCACCGAGGCCGGGCCCAGGTTGCCGCGGGTCGGGAAGGTCTTCGGCACCCGTGCCTCGTCGATGCCGAACCGCTCGCACATCGCGGCGGTGTGCACCTTGGAGACCTGGTGGATGACGTAGCGGTCCATGCCGCGCTGCCAGTCGAAGTCCGCGGCGGCCTCCTCCCACATGTCCATCGACAGGTCCAGGCCGGCCTCCAGCAGGCCCTTGAGGTCGGTGCGCATCATGTCGTTGTCGCCGATGCACAGCTCGTGGTGCTCGGTGCCGGCCCGGCTGACCGAACCGACCAGCCGGTGGCCCTCCGGGTGCTGGTCGGACCGGCCGAGGACCATGGCCACGGCACCCGAGCCCAGGGTCAGCGTCGCGAACTGGGCGATCACGTCCCGGGCGGTGGTGTCCGGCTGGTTGAGCCGGTCGATGGTGCGGTCCTGCACGGTCTGGGCGTCCTCGCCGTTGACGATCACGGCGTGCTCGATCATGCCGGAGTCGATCATCGCCGCGGCCAGCTCCATGCCGTTGACGAAGCCGAGGCAGGCGTTGGTGACGTCGAAGTTCTGCGCCGAGCGGGGGAGGCCGAGCGCGTGGTGGACGGCGACGGCCGTCGAGGGCTCCAGGTGCCTGCGGCTGACCGAGGTGTTGATCATCAGGCCGATGCCGGCCGGGTCGACGCCGCTCTCGCTGATCGCCTTGGCGCCGGCCATGGCGGCGCCGTCGGTGAAGGTGACGCCGTCCTCCCACCACCGGCGCTCATGGATGCCGGCCAGCCGTTCGAGCAGGCCGGGGCGCAGCCCGACCCGCTTGTAGGTGTCGGCGAGCCGCTGGTCGATGTCGTCGGAGGTGACGACCTGGGACGCATCGGCCGTCTGCACGGTCAGGATGCTGGTGTTGCTGAAGCGGTGCGTGGCGTTTCCACTCATGGGCGGGGTCCAGTCCTCGAGAAGGGCCGACTCTTCCATGTGTGTCGCCGGCGTTCCGTTGGGCACTACCCGACGAGGACACCGGTATGCCGCCCGGCGTCCACCCGCGGTGCAGTTCACAGCCTCCTGGTGGCCCGGCCTCAGAACCGGACGGGCAGCTCGTCCAGGCCGTAGACGAAGGACAGCTCGCGGAAGGACAGCTCCCGCTGCGGCACGGCCAGCGCCAGGTCGGGGAAGCGGCGGAACAGCGCGGGCAGCACGACCCGCAGCTCCATCCGGGCGAGCTCTGCGCCGATGCACCGGTGGATGCCGTGGCCGAAGGCCAGGTGGCCGGAGGTCGGTCGCCGCAGGGGATCGAAGACCTCCGGCTGGTCCCCGGCCGACCGGGGGTCGCGGTTCGCGCCGCTGAGCGAGGCCAGCACGACGTCCCCGGCCTCCAGGGGCACGCCGAACAGGTCCAGGTCGTGCTTGGCGAACCGCGGGAAGGCCATCTGCACGACCGACAGGTGCCGCAGCAGCTCCTCGACCACCCGGTCGACGTCCGCGCGCGAGCCGTCGCGCACCAGGGCGGCGTGCGCCGGGTCGCGCAGCAGCACCATGGTGCTCAGCGAGATCATCCCGGCGGTGGTCTCGTAGCCGCCGGTGAAGACGCCGTCGGCCAGGCCGGCGAGGTCGACGTCGGAGATCCGGTCGCCCTCGTCCCGGATGATCTGGCCGATCAGCCCGGGGCCGGGCTCCGCACGCTGCCGGGCGACGGCGTCGAAGAGGAACTCGCGCTGCGCCGAGACCGCACCGAAGGCCGCGGCCGCGCCGGCGGTCGCGTCGAAGCGCTGGACCCCGAGCCGGGCGAACGCGTCCCGGTCCTCGAGCTCCAGGCCCAGCAGCGCGCAGATGGTCCGGAACGGCACCGGGAAGGACACCAGCTTCGCCAGGTCGGCCGGGGGCCCCGCCGCGGCCAGCGCGTCGAGCCGCTGCGCCACGATCGACTCGATCATCGGCTCGAGCCGGGCCAGCCGGCGCATCGTGAACTCCGGCGTGATGATCTTGCGCAGCCGGGTGTGCAGTGGCGGGTCGGTGAAGCCGAGGCCGCCGACCTCGTCGGCGCTGCTCGGGCCAGGGCCCGGCAGCAGGTGCCGGATGTCGTTGCTCCAGCTGTCCCGGTCGGCCAGCACCGCCTTGACGTGCTCTGCGCCGGTGACCAGGTACACGGAGAAGGCGAACGGCAGCTTCAGTCGGTGCACCGGGTCGTTCTCCCGCAGCTGCGCCAGCCGGGGGACGGGGTCGATGCCGTCCCGCTGCAGCGGCACCTTCGTCCGTTCGGGGATGAAGGTCAGGCTGGAGAGGTCGATGCCGCGCTTCTGGATGCGGCGCGCCAGCAGCTTGCCGGTCCAGGCGCGCGCCCGGGCGCGCACCCCCGCACCCGCCCGCGCGCCGACGGGCGACCGTGGCGTGGGGACGGGGTACTTCGGCAGGGCTGCGATCCGGGACGCGGGGACACGGGGTGCGGGGTCGGTGACCCCTCCCGCTGGCTGGTGGTCGATGTCGTCTTCGTACTGCAGGACGGCGTTGTCGATCAAGGCCGCCACGCGCCGTCGGTGCAGCGTTCACCTGGTCGCCCACTCCGCCGTCCACTCCGCCGTCCACTCCGCCGTCCACTCCGCCGTCCACCCGCCCGCCCCGCCGGGTGGTGGTTTGCCGGGCGGCAGCGGGCGGGCACCTGCGGCCCATGGACGCCGAGGACTCGCTCTGGGGGGACGGCCCGCCCCGCCGGTCCGCCGTCGGGCGCCGGGCCCTGACCCGGGCGCTCGCCGCCCCGCTGGCCGTGGGGGGCGCCGTGCTGCTGGTGCGTCCCGAGCAGGTCGCCCGGGCGGTCAGCGGTGGCGGGCGCGAGCCGAGCGCCTGGGTGGTCCGGGTGCTCGGTGGCCGGGTGCTCGTCCAGCAGACCGCCGTCCTCCTCCGCCCGAGCCGGGGGCTCGTGCTGGCGGGCGTGGTCGCCGACGCGCTCCACGCGGCCAGCATGGTGCCCACCGCGCTGGCCTGGACGGCCTACCGCCGCCCCGCCTGGGTCAGCGGTGCCGCTGCGGCGGGTGCTGCGATCGCCGCAGCCCTGGCCGCCCCCCGGCCCGAGGACTGACCCGCACCGGGGTGCTGCGGCGGGGTCCGTCCTCCCGGGTATCCGTGTCCAGCGCCTGCCGACCATCGATGTGCGCCAGGCCACATCGGACGCGGGCCAGCCCACGCCCGCGGTCGCGCACCGTGTGCGCCGCGCCGGATCGAGGCAGCAAGGCGGTCGGCGCCGTGGACCCGACCGACGCGCGCCCCCTGGGATGAGCCCGACGCCGTCCCCCTGCCTTGGAGTCCCGTTGCCCGGAGTCGTCGTGCCCCTCTCGTCCCGGTGGGTGCGTCGGCACCCGGTCGGCCACCGTCCGGCCACGCGCCGTCCGGCCGGCGTGCGCCGCGCGGCCGTGCTCGTCCTGGTCGGCGCCTGTGGGGCGCTCGTCCCTGCGACGGCACGGGCCTCGGGACCCGGCGACCCGACCGCGCCCGTCGCTGCGCCGCCGGTGGTCGAGCCGCCCGCCCCCTACGTCGGCCAGACGGTCTGCGACCCCGCGGTGAAACCGGGCACCGCGGACCTGGCCGCCCTGGTGCTCGCCGCGTACGCCGCCGGGAGCAACGGGGGGATCAGCCGTGACTGCGCGGCCGGCGGCACCAGCGAGCACAAGGAGGGCCGCGCCTGGGACTGGCTGGTGCGGGCGGACGTCCCGGAGGAGCGCGCCGCCGCCGACCGCTTCCTCGGCTGGCTGACCGCCGACGGCCCCGGTGGGGAGTCGGGCTACCAGGCCCGGCGGCTCGGGGTCATGTACGTCATCTGGGACGGCCGGACGTGGTCGGCCGACCGCGCCTCCGCCGGCTGGCTGCCCTACACCGGAGCCGACCCGCACACCGGGCACGTGCACCTCTCGCAGTCCTGGAGCGGCGCCCTGGGCCAGACCTCGTGGTGGACCGGGGTGGCCTCCCGGGTGGACCACCGGACCTGCGCCGAGGTGGTCGAAGGGCTGGCCGACCCCGGGGCGCTGGCGACCGTCTGCTCGCCGACCCCGATGCCGGAACTGACCCCGTCACCTGCCCCGGAGCCCGTCCCGGGAGCGACGTACACGGTCGCCGCGGGGGACACGCTGGGGCAGATCGCACTGGACCACGGGACGACGGTGGCCGAGCTGATGGCCGCCAACGGGCTGACCAGCAACGTGATCATGGTCGGGCAGGTGCTCCTCCTCCCGCCGGCCTGAGACCGGCACCGCGCTCAGCCGAGGGTGCCGTCGCCGACCAGCGCGGTCACCAGGCCGGCACCCAGCCCGACCGCCAGCACGCCCAGCGCCCCGACCACGGCCGCCGCGCGTGCCCAGCCGGCCGTCGGTGCGGGCTCGCCGGGCCGGAACGCCTCGACCAGCCACCGCAGGTAGTAGAAGAGGCTGACCAGGGTGTTCACCGCGGCGACCACCACCAGCCAGGCCAGGCCGCCGTCCCACGCGGCGGTGAAGACGGTCAGCTTGCCCAGGAAGACCGCCGTCGGCGGGGTGCCGACCAGGCTCAGCAGGCTGATCACCAGCGCGGCCGCCAGGCCCGGCCGCTGCCGGGCCAGGCCGCGGAAGTCGGTCAGCGACCGGGCCCCGGGGACGGCGGCGAGCACGGCGAAGGCGGTGAGGTTGGTGACCGCGTAGCCGGCCAGGTAGACCAGCAGCGCCGGCACCGCGGCGGAGGTGCCGGCCACCACGGCCACCGGCATGAGCAGGTAGCCGACCTGGCTGACCGTCGACCAGCCGAGCAGCCGGCGGGCGTCGGTCTGGGCGAGTGCGGCCAGGTTGGCCAGCGTCATGGTGGCGGCGGCGAGCAGCCCGACCAGCAGCGGCCAGGGCAGCGAGCCCGGCAGCACGTCGACCAGCCGCGCGGCGGCGACCAGCGCGCCGATCTTCGGCACGGTGGTGAGGAACGCCGCGGCGGCGGTGCCGGCGCCCTGGGTCGCGTCCGGCACCCACTGGTGCAGCGGCACCCCGCCGGCCTCGAACAGGAGGCCGGCGAGCACCGCCAGCGCACCGACCGCCACCGCGGCGGCCGGCGCCAGCGCCAGCCCGGCAGCCAGGTCGACGTACGCGGTGCCACCGGCGATGCCGGACAGCACCGTGGCCCCGAGCAGCAGCAGGATCCCCGACAGCGCGCCGAGCAGGTACGTCTTCAGTGCGGCCTCGGCTGCGCCAGGGGTGCGGACCATCCCGACCAGCGCGTACACCGGGATGCTGGCCAGCAGGAAGCCGACGGCGAGCACCAGCAGGTCGTCGGTGGCGGCCAGCACGATCGCGCCCAGCCCGCCGAGCAGCAGCAGCGTGTAGGTCTCGCTCTCCCGCGCCGTCCCGGCCAGCTCGTCGACGCCCAGGCCGATCACCAGCAGCACCGCGGCAACCACCACCAGCCGGGTGACCCCGGTCGCGGTGTCCAGCACGAACGCCCCGAACACCGTCTCCGCGTCCCCACCACCAAAATGGCCATTTTGGTGGCTTGGAAAGGCGAGGGCGGCGGAGACGGCGGCGGCGAGGAGGGCGGCGACCGCGATCAGCCGGGCCACCCACTGCCGCTGCCGGGGCAGGAAGGAGCCGGCCAGCAGGGTGGCCACCGCGCCCGCGAGGAACGAGAGCTCGGGGAGCAGCGCCAGCGGCGACTGCTCCATCATCATCGCCGGCTCCATCACCTGCCCACCAGGTCGACGAGGACGGCGGACGCCGGGGTGATCAGGTCCAGCAGCAGCCAGGGCAGGACGCCGATCGCCAGGGACAGCAGCAACAGCCCGGTGACCGGCACCGCCTCGACCGCCCGCACGTCGGTGAAGCCGATCGACCGGCCGCCGGGCAGCCCGGTGACCAGCAGCTGCAGCGCGCGGAGGAACAGCGCGGCGGTGATCAGGATCCCGGGCAGCGCGATCGCCGCCCACGCGGTGGTGCCGATGCTCCCGGCGAACACCTGGAACTCGGCGATGAACCCGCTGAACGCCGGGATGCCGAGCGAGGCGAACGCGCCGACCGCGAACAGGCCCGACCAGACGGGTGCGCTGCGGGCCAGGCCGCCGTAGTCGCGCATGGCGTAGCTGCCGGTCCGGTCGTGCAGCACCCCGGCCAGCAGGAACAGCGCCCCGGTGATCAGGCCGTGGCTGACCATCTGGGTGACGGCGCCGGTCACGGCCAGCTGGCGGGCCGCCGTCCCCCCGCCGAGCAGGCCCGCCGCACCGACCGCGAGCACCACGTAGCCCATGTGGTTGATCGAGGTGTAGGCGATCATCCGCTTGACGTCGGTCTGGGCCAGGGCGACCAGCGCGCCGTAGAGCACCGAGGCGATCCCGACCCCGAGCACCACCCAGGCCGCCCCGCGCCAGGCGTCCGGCATCGCGGGCATGGCGATCCGGACGAAGCCGTAGGTGCCCATCTTCAGCAGCACCGCGGCCAGCACGGCCGAACCGATCGCCGAGGCGTCGGTGTGCGCCGGGGGCAGCCAGGTGTGGAACGGGATCGTCGGCGTCTTCACCGCCAGCCCCAGCAGGAGGGCGGCCAGCACGAACCCGCCGGCGACCGGGTGGTCCTGCAGCGGGGCGGCGGCGACCAGCTCGGGGATGTCGAAGGTGTGCGGGTCGGCGGCCAGGTAGAGGCCGATGAAGCCCAGCAGCAGCGCCAGGCTGCCCAGGAACGTGTAGAGGAAGAACTGCAGCGCCGAGCGGCCGGCGTCCCGGCCGTGCCCCCAGCCGGCGATCGCGGCGTACATGCCGACGATCGACAGGTCGAAGAAGACGAAGAAGACGATCAGGTCCTGGGCGGCGAACAGCCCCATGCAGGTGGCCTGCAGGGCCAGGAAGAGGGCGGCGTGCTGGCGTGGGCGCCGGTCCTCGCGCAGCCCGTAGACCGCGCAGGCGCAGAACACCACCGCGGTCAGCGCCAGCAACGGCACCGAGAGCCCGTCGACACCGACGTGCCAGCTGCTGTTGACCGACGGGATCCAGCGGGCGCGCTCCTCGAAGGCGAGACCGCCGTCGGCGGGCGTCTCGTACCGGGCGATGAGCACGCCGACCAGCACGACCTCGGCGGCGGTGACCCCGATCCAGGTCCAGCGGGCCACCCGGTCGGGCACCCGGGGCACGGCCAGCACGGCTGCCGCCACCAGGGGCAGGAAGATGATCGAACTGAGCACGGGGCTACCTCACTGCCAGGAGGAGGGCCAGCGCGGCGGCGAGCACCACGGCGGCCGAGACGTAGTACTGGTGCAGCTGGCCGGTCTGGGTGCGCCGGGCCCAGCCCCCCAGCCAGCGGGTGCCGGCGGCCAGCGACCGCACGGCGGCGTCCGGTCCGGCGAGGTCGGCCCGGCCCGTGGCGTCGGCCAGTCGCACACCGGCGGTGGCCGAGCCGGCCACCGCCCGGTCGAGCACCCCGTCGTCGAACCGGGCCGCGGCGCGCGCCGTCCGCAGCGCGCCCCGGCCGGCGCCGGTCACCGCTCGGGCGAGCACCCGGTCGTCGAACCGGGCCAGCGCCTCGGCCGTGCGCAGCACCGGCCGGACGACGACCACGTCGGTCGCCCGGGCCAGGCCCAGCCAGCCCTCGAGCCATCCGGGGAGCGGCTGCAGCGGCCGGATCCGCACGAGCAGGAGCACCACCACGGCGACGAGCGCGGAGACGGCCAGCTCCACCAGGCCCGGGGCGGGCGCACTGCCCGCGCCGAGGGCCCGGCGCAGGGTGTCGGCGACCGGGGGGAGGGCCAGCAGGCCGAGGACGGCGGCACCGACGGCGAGCACGACCAGCGGCGCCTGCTGCAGCACCCGCACCCGACGGGTGCCCTCCTCCTCGGTGTCGTAGCCCGTCTCGGCGTCCGCGGGGAGCCGCTGCCAGACGAGCCACAGCACCTTGCCGGCGTAGCCCGCCGACAGCGCCGCGGCGGCCAGCCCGACCAGGTACAGCGCCAGGGACTCCTCGTGCGCCCCCGCCAGCACGGCGTCCTTGGTCGCCCACAGCGACAGCGGCGCCACCCCGGCCAGGGCCAGCGCACCGACCCCCGCGCAGACCCCGACCAGCGGCCAGCGCCGGGCGGCGCCGCGCAGTGCCGGCAGCTGCTTGGTGCCCAGCGCGGTCAGCCACGCCCCGGCGGCCAGGAACAGCAGGGCCTTGGTGGCCGCGTGGGCGACGAGGTGCGCCGTGCCGCCGGCCACCGCCGCGACCCCGGCGCCCAGCACCACGAACCCCAGCTGCGCCGCGGTCGAGGCGGCGAGCAACTGCTTGAGGTCGCGCTGGGCGAGCGCCACCGCGCCGAGCAGCAGCGCGGTCAGCGCGCCCACCCAGGCTGCCGTCGGCCCGGCCCAGCTCGTCGCGCCCAGCAGCGGCGCAACCCGCAGCAGCAGGTAGCCGCCCATCGCGACCATGGCCGCGGAGTGCAGCAGGGCGCTGACCGGGCTGGGGCCCTGCATCGCCGCGGAGAGCCAGGCGGTGAACGGCAGCTGGGCGGCCTTGCCGAGCGCGGCGACCAGCAGCCCGGCCGCGGCGACGTCCCGCCACGGCGCCGGCAACTCGGGCAGGTCGGTGAGCGCCAGGCCCGACCCCGCGGCCAGCGCCGCCCCGGCGGCCAGGTACAGCCCGAGGTCTGCGGTGCGGGTGGTGAGGAAGGCGGTCAGCCCGGCGCCGACCCGGTGCCGCTCCTGCCAGCGGAAGCCGATCAGCGCATACGACGTCGCGCCCATCACCTCCCAGGCGAACAGCAGCGTCGGCAGCGTGGTGGCGCAGACGGTGACCACCACGGCCGCGGCGAACAGCAGCACCAGGCCGGTGAAGCGGGCCCGGGCACCGGTGATGTCGGCGGCGGCGAACAGCAGCACCAGCAGCGTGACGGCGGCGACGGCGGGCAGCACCACGGCCGCCAGCGCGTCGACGGCCAGCCCGAACACCGCGCCCGGGAGGAAGGGCGCCGAGCCGGCCGGCCGGCCCAGCGCCACCGCGATCGACAGCACCGCGACGACGCCCGCCGTGACGATCCCGACCGTCGGCGCGACCCGGTCCGCGCGCCGTCCCGTGACACACAGCCCGGCGCCGACGACGGCGGGCACCCCGGCGCAGGCCCAGAGCAGCCCGGTCACCGGGACAGGTCCGTGGCCATGTCGGTCATGTCCGACTGCCGGGACCGGTGCAGCAGCGTGGCCACCGCGAAGCCCATCGCCATCTCCACCGTCATGGCGGTGATCACCACGAGCAGCAGCACCTGGCCGTCCGGGGTGGGGGAGAGGAACCACCAGAAGGCCGCCGCCGTGAGGATGACGCCGTTGAGCATCAGCTCCAGGCCCATCATCACCATGACCACGACCTGCTGGGAGATGGCGCCGTAGAGGCCCACGCTGAACAACGCGGCCGCCACCAGCAACATCGTCTGCAGCGTCATCGCCGGGCCTTCCCGGCCCGCAGGTCGTCGCCGAGCCGGTCGTACCGGCCCTTCGGCAACGCCAGCACCAGCGCAGCGACGATCGTGGCGAAGAGGACCGGCGAGACGGTCATCATCACCAGCATCTTCGACTCCATGACCGCCTCGCCCAACGAGGTCACCAGGTCGGCGGCGGGAGCACCGCGGCGGGTGGGCCACGGGATCAGCAGCGCCCCGGCGGCCAGCACGACGAACGTGCCGGTCGCGACCGCCAGCGCCGCGCGCTTGCCGTGCACCATGCTCATCGGCATCAGCGCGGGGTTCATCCCCATGAACATGATCATGTAGATGCCCATGACGGCCATCTCCATGGTCATCATCAGCACGGTGATGACCCCGAGGAACTCCAGGTCGACGAGCAGCAGCACCAGGCCGACGGCGATGAAGGACGCGGCCAGCGCGTAGGTCGCCCGGGCCATCGAGTCGACCCGGAAGACGGCGACGCCGGTGGCCACCGCGATCACGGCGAGCACCCAGAACACGATCCCGGTCAGCACGTCCACCCTCCTCAGGCCTGGACCACGACGACGACGGACACGACCAGCAGCTGCAGCAGCACCAACGGGAGGGCGACCAGCCAGGCGGGCGCCGCGAACCGCTCCGGAGCGACCACCGGGAGCCGGCGCCGCAGCGCGACGAGCACCGCGAGCAGCCCGGCGGTCTTGACCAGCAGCCACAGCCAGGCCGGCAACAGCGGACCGTGCCCACCGCCGAGGAAGGCGGTGGCCCCGAAGGCGGCCCCGGCGGTGAGCAGGGCGTACCGCCCGGCCGAGACCAGCCAGCGGTCGACACCGGCCGCCTCGACGAGCACCCCGCCGGCCGTCGTCGCCGCGGTCGGTGCACCGAGCGGCCCCCAGACGGAGAACCCGGCGACCGCGACGCAGAAGACGGCGAACGCCACCGGCATCCAGACGACGAACCACAGCCCGGACTGCGCGGCCACCACGTCACCGAGCCGGAGGCTGCCGGCGGCGACCGCCGGCGCGGTCAGCGCGAACATCAACGGCAGCTCGTAGGACAGCGCCTGGGCCAGGAACCGGTACCCGCCGACCAGGGCGTGGGCGCTGTTGGGACCCCAGCCGGCCAGCCAGACCGCCGCCCACACCAGCACGTCCATCGCGTTGAACCAGACGATGCCCACCGTCAGGTCGGCGACGGTCCACCGGCCGAACGGGACGACGGCGACCATCAGCAGCGCCGCGGTGAGCAGCCCGGCGCCGCCGATCCGCTGCAACGGGAGGTCCGCGGCCACGGTGGTCCGGCGGCGCTGGCCGAAGAGCCGCGCCGTCTCCGCCACCGGGGTGAGCAGGCCCCCACCCAGCGGCTGCCCGGCGGACCGCGCGGCCAGCGCACCGTCCAGGCTCGCCGCGGCGGCCGCGACGACGAGCAGCAGCGCGGCCGCCACCGGCACCCAGCCGACCGAGACCTCGGTGACGGTCACGAGCCCGCCTCCACCGGCACGGTCACCCGGTCGGCGGTGTCCAGGTCGAGCGAGGCGACCACCAGCCGGGCGGTGGCGAGGTCCAGCCCGGTGACCAGCTCGGCCACCGCGGTCAGCTCGGTGGACCGGCGCTGCTCGGTGCCCTCCAGCCAGTGCCGCAGCCGGTCGTGCGCATCGCCCTCGGGGAGCCGGCCCAGACCACGCAGCGACCAGCGGAGCAGCCGCGACCGGATGATCCGGCGGGCCAGCCGCTCGGCCGCGGGTGGCTGCCCGCCGGCGAGCAGGGCGTCGCGGACCCGGGCGGCCCGGGTGGCGGCGTCGTCCCAGCCGGCCAGGGCCAGCAGGGTGGCCACCGCGTCCCACCGGCCGGCCGGGGTGCCGTGCACCGGCGCGTCGGTGGGGGAGTCGTCGGCCGGCAGCAGGACCTCCGCCCGGGCGGCGACGACCAGGTCGCCCTGGAGGGTGGTGTGCAGTAGCAGGCCGGCCGGCCAGTGCGGCAGCACCGGGCCGAGGGGCACGTGCAGCACGTCGAGGTCGAGGGCGTCGGGGTCGGTCAGCTGGTCGTCGTCCCCGCCGCCGGCCAGGCCGATCCCGCCGGGCATCGGCATGTCCATGTCGCCGTGGTCCATGTCGCCGTGGTCCATGTCGCCGTGGTCCATGTCGCCGTGGTCCATGTCGCCGTGGTCCATGTCGCCCATGTCGTGGTCGCCCATGCCGTCGTCGTCGGAGTCGTCGTCCATGTCCGTGTCACCCATGTCGCCGTCGCCGGTGGCGGTGGTGCCGGGTTCGGGGTCGGCCGGCCGGTCGGCGGCGTCGCGCCGCTGGGCTGCGCCGTCGGCGAGCTCGGCCGCGGCGCGGTCCAGGACGGCCGGGACGTCGACGGCGGTCGTCACCTCCGCGCGGGCGCGAGGGCCGGGCAGCTGGCTCCAGACGTGGTCGACCGCGGCGGTCAGCCGCGCCCCGGGGCGTCCGCACACCACGAGCAGGTCCGCGTCGGCGGGGGAGCCGGCCAGCCGCCAGCCCCGGTGCCGGACGTGCTCCTCGAGCGCGCAGCGGGTGCGGCCCCAGCCGGGCACCTCGACGGCGAGCACCGCGGTGCGGCGGGCGGCCAGCCGGCTCAGGTCCACCGCAGCGCACCCTCGCGCCAGGCCCAGAGCACGCCGGTCATCAGCACGCCGAGCAGCACGAACATCTCGACGATCGCCGAGGTCCCGATCGAGGCGACCACGGTCGCCCACGGGTACATGTAGAGCATCTCCACGTCGAAGGCGAGGAACAGCAGGGTCATCGGGTAGTACCGCGCCTCGAACCGGGACAGCGCGTGCTCGGCGGGCCGCCAGCCGGAGAGGAACGGCAGGGTCGCGACCGCGCCCGGCGCCACCGCGGTCCGCCGGTGCAGCAGGTACGCCAGCAGCACACCGCCGACGGCGAGGCCGAGCATCGTGGCCAGGCTCAGGTAGACCGACACCAGTTCGTCCTCCGTCCGCGTCGTCCTCGGGCCGTGGCTGACCGACGGCGCGCATACCCGTGCGCCCATGCGGGTAACCGCGCCGATCGTGACGGACCATCCCCATCCGGTCGACCCCGTGCGTGTGGCTGCGGCGAGGGCGCGGGTGCCCAGCCGCGAGGACGCCGCGAGCCTGACGGCGATGCTGAGCCTGCTGGCCGACCCCACCCGGGCCCGGGTGCTCTACGCCCTGGACGTGGTCGAGGAGCTCTGCGTGGGCGACCTGGCGATGGCGCTGGAGGCGACCGAGGACGCGGTCGGCTACGCGCTGCGGCTGCTGCGCACCGCCGGCTTCGTCACCAGCCGCAAGGACGGGCGGGTCGTCTACTACCGCTTGGCCGACGGCTTCCCGGGGCCGCTCCGGGAACACTGCCTGCGGCAACTCGTCGAGCTCTCCCGCCAGGTGGCCGACGGGGAGGACTGACCGGCCTCAGCTCCGGTGCGCGAGCGTCTCCAGGTGCTCGGCGTAGGTCTGCCGGCCGTGGACGTGGGGCTCGGCCGGGACGAGCGCACCACCGGCCATCCCCGCACCCGCCCGGCCGGGCAGCCGCACCGGGACGACGAGCCGGCGCTGCCCGGTGGCGCGCAGCAGCCGCCGGACGAGGTCGCCCATGTCGTGGTCCTCCGGTCCGGCGATCGGCTGGGCGGTCCCCTGCGGGGCGCCGTGCGCGAGCCGCACCAGGTGGGCGGCGACCTCGCCGGCTGCGACCGGCCGGGTGGCCATCCGGGGGACGACGACGAACGGGCGGGGGGAGCGGTCGACCAGCTGGCCGGCGAACTCGTGGAACTGGGTGGCGCGCAGCAGCGTCCAGGGCACCGGACCGGCGGCCAGCAGCTCCTCCTGCCGCCGCTTGCCCAGGTAGTAGCCGAAGTCGACGGTGTCGGCGCCGACGATCGACAGCGTGACCACGTGCCCGGCACCGGCCCGGGCGGCCGCGGCGAGCAGCTGGGTGGTGGCCGCGGTGAAGAAGGCCACCGATCGGCGCCGGCTGGTCGTGGTCACGTTCGCGACGTCGATCACCGCCTCGACGCCGTCCAGGGCGGCGGCCAGGCCGGTGCCGTCGGTCAGGTCCACCCCGTGCGAGCGGGCGAGCACGACCGGGTCGTCGCCCTGCCGCCTCAGCTCGGCGACCACCAGTGCCCCCAGCAGGCCGGTGCCACCGGCCACCGCAATGCGCATGCCCCCATCCTCGGGGACGGCGGAGGCTCAGGACGCGGGGGGATGCGGTCCGAGCGCGATGGTCAGCTGCAGCACCGTCTGCGGGTCCTCCAGGCGGTCGCCGTACAGGTCGCGCAGCTGCCCCATCCGGTACCGCACGGTCTGCGGGTGCACGAACAGCTCGGCGGCGACCTGGTCACGCCGGCCGTGGTGCAGCAGCCAGGAGCGGAGGGTCGCGGCCAGCTTCTCCCGAGTGGCCGGGGTCAGCCCGTCCAGCGGGGCGAGCGCCGCGGCCTGCAGGTCGGCCAGGGCGTCCTCGTCGGCCCGCAGCACCAGCTCCGGCAGTCGCTGCTCGGTGTCCAGCGGTGCCGGGCCGGTGGCCCGCAGCCCGAGCCGCAGCGCGCGCAGGGCGCGGGCGTAGGAGCCGGCGACCGCGGACCACGGCCGGGCCGGGCCGACCACCGCCGTCCGCCCCTCGAGGGCGCGCAGCAGGGCGGCCCGGGCGCCCTCGCCGGCGTCCGGCACCAGGAGGACGCTGAGCCTCAGGGCCGGGTCCAGCCCGGGCGGGTCGTCGTCCAGCTGGAGCGTGCGCTGGCCGAGCAGCGCGACGGCACCGCGGGCCCGCACCTCGGGGAGCAGCACGGCGGTCAGCGTCCGGGGCGGGAGCCAACCGGCCCGCTCGGCCGCGGGGGTGAGGTCGTGCAGCGGCCGCCCGGCCAGCAGCAGCGCGCCCAGCCGCTCGCGGTGGTGCCGGCGCACCCGGCCCGTGCTCTCCAGCTCGTCGGTGTGCCCGGCGACGCTGGCGGCCGACAGCTGGTCGATGTAGGCGAACACCAGCTCGGCGAAGCGGGCCAGCGACCCCACCGAGAGGCCGGCGCCCACCGCGGTGTCGCTCATGTGCCGCCAGGACACCCGGGCGCCGACCCGGTAGGCGGCCAGCAGGGCGTCCATCGACCGCCCGCTGCGCGCCTCGCCCCGGCCGAGGGAGTACGCGCCCTCCAGCGCCGGGCCGATCGGCCGGCTCGCGTCGACGCCCCCGGCGGTGGTGGCCAGCTCCAGGAAGCCACCCAGGGCGAGCTGGACGGCGTTGGAGATCGCCCGGCCCATCTCCCCGGAGAAGGCGTCGGCGTAGCTGGGCACCTCGACGACGATGCTGGCCACCGTCTGCTGGGCCACGGCGGGGAGCTGCGCCTGCATCGCGGCGACGACGGGCGGCGGGAACGTGACCTGATCGCTCGTGGTGTTCACCCTCTCGTTGTTCGCAGGGAACAGAAGATACAGCCCGATTCACGTCAGAAGCACAGTTGTTCGCCCCCGGAGCGGGTAATGATCAGTACATGACCGCCACCGTCCCGCGTCCGTCGTCGGCCCGTCCTGTGCTGACCACGCTGCGCGACCGGGTGCTCAAGGTGGCCGAGCTGGTCACCACGCCGCTGCTGCCCGCGGACTACCTGGACCTGGTCGACCCGCTGCGGTCCGGCGCCGCGCTGCGGGGCCGGATCGAGGCGGTGCACCACGAGACCCGGGACGCCGCCAGCATCGTGATCCGGCCGGGCCGCGACTGGCTCCCGCACACCCCCGGCCAGTACGTCCGGATCGGCATCGACATCGACGGCGTGCGGCTGTGGCGCGCGTACTCGATCACCTCGGTGCTCGGCCGCGCCGACGGCTGCTTCACCATCACCGTGAAGGCGATCCCCGACGGCAAGGTCAGCAACCACCTCGTGCACCGCGCCCAGCCGGGCACCATCGTGCAGCTGGACCAGGCGACCGGCGAGTTCGTCCTCCCCGAGGCGCGGCCGGCGAAGGCGCTGTTCGTGACGGCGGGCTCGGGCATCACGCCGGTCATGGGCATCCTGCGAAACCTGGGCGAGGACGCCGGGTGCGACGTCGTCCTGGTGCACTCCGCGCCGACCGTCGAGGACGTGATCTTCGGTGCCGAGCTGCGCGAGCTGGCGGCGGCCGGCCGGATCCGGCTGGTCGAGCACCACACCCAGGACGCCGGCTTCCTGGACGCCCCGGCGATCGCCGACCTGGTGCCCGACCTGACCGAGCGGGCCACCTGGGCCTGCGGCCCGGTCGGGCTGCTCGAGGCGCTGGAGGAGCACTGGGCGGACCAGGGCATCGCCGACCGGCTTTACACCGAGCGCTTCCGCCCCCGGGTGCTGGTCACCGGCGAGGGCGGCACCGTCACCTTCGCGAAGTCCGAGCGCACGCTCGAGGTCGACGGCGCGACCCCGATCCTGGACGCCGCCGAGGAGGCCGGGCTGCTCATGCCCAGCGGCTGCCGGATGGGCATCTGCTACGGCTGCGTGCTGCCGCTCCGCGAGGGCGCCGTCCGCGACCTGCGCAACGGGGAGCTGACCACCGCCGCCCCCGGTGACGGCGTCCTGATCCAGACCTGCGTCAGCGCCGCCGTTGACGCCTGCGACATCGACCACTGATCCAGAACCGCTGTCCCACCAGCTGAGGAGCTGCACATGACCGTCCTGCAGAAGAAGCCCGACAACCCGATCGCCCACCTCTCCGAGGCCGACATCGAGGCCATCGGCCGCGAGCTCGACGCCATCCGGCAGACCGTGGTGGACAGCCGGGGCGAGGACGACGCGGCCTACATCCGCCGGGTCATCGACGTGCAGCGCAAGATGGAGCTGGCCAGCCGGGCCGTACTGCTGTTCTCCAAGTTCCCGCCGGCCTGGGTCCTCGGCACCGCCGGGCTCTCGGTCGCCAAGATCCTGGAGAACATGGAGATCGGGCACAACATCCTGCACGGGCAGTGGGACTGGATGCGTGACCCGAAGATCCACTCCACGACGTGGGAGTGGGACATGGCCAGCCCGTCGGAGCAGTGGAAGCACTCGCACAACGTGCTGCACCACACGTACACGAACGTGATCGGCAAGGACAACGACCTCGGCTACGGCATCATGCGCGTCGACGAGGACCAGAAGTGGGTGCCGCTGTACCTGCTGCAGCCGGTGTGGAACTTCATCAACGCCTGCTTCTTCGAGTACGGGATCGCCGCCTACGACCTGGAGCTGGGCAAGAACCTGGCCACCAAGGAGCGGCGGGCCGACCCCGGCTTCCGTGCCCGCGGCAAGCAGGTGCTGAAGAAGATCGGCAAGCAGATGACGAAGGACTACGTGGTCCACCCGGCGCTGTCCGGCCCGTCGTTCCTGCCCACCCTGGCGGCCAACTTCACCGCCAACGTGGTGCGCAACCTGTGGTCGCACTCGGTGATCATGTGCGGGCACTTCCCGGAGGGCGTGGAGACCTTCGAGAAGAAGTCCATCGACGGGGAGACCCGCGGTGAGTGGTACCTGCGCCAGATGCTCGGCTCGGCCAACATCTCCGGCAGCAAGGCCATGCACATCATGACCGGCAACCTGTCCCACCAGGTCGAGCACCACCTGTTCCCGGACCTGCCGTCCAACCGGTACGCCGAGATCGCCCCGCAGATCCGTGACCTCTTCGCCCGCTACGGGCTGCGGTACCACTCCGCGTCGCTGCCCCGTCAGGTCGGCTCGGCGTGGCACAAGGTCATCCGGCTGTCGCTGCCCAACGGCTGGCTGGCCCAGACCACCCCAGCCAACGCCCCGGCCCAGGTCGTCAAGCTCTACAAGATGACCACCGGTGGCCCGAAGGTGCGGCGGGCGCTCCAGGCCGCCGCCTGACAGACCGGCCCAGCACACAGCACGAGGCCCGCCAGGAGATCTCCTGGCGGGCCTCGTGCCGTCCCGGGTGGGTCAGCCGGCGGTGGGCTGCGGCTTGACCGCGAGGACCGGCCGGTCGGCGTCCAGCAGGATCCGCTGGGCGCTGCTGCCCATCAGCAGCTTGCCGACGGGGGAGCGGCGGCGCAGGCCGATCACGATCACCGAGGCGTCCACGGAGTCGGCCACCCGGAGCAGCTCGTCGGCCAGGTCGCCGGTGTGCGGGGTCTGCCGCAGCTCCAGGGCGATGCCGTCGGCCTCGGCGCGAGAGGTCAGCGACCGGACCAGCTCCGGTGGTGCGACGTCGGCGCTGACCGGTGCTCCGCCCCGCGGGGTGTTGAGCACCAGCAGCCCCTCCTGCCGGCGGCGGGCCTCGGCGAGACCGGCCGTGAAGGCAGCCTCGCCCTCGGGCGTGGGGACGAAACCGACGAGGACGGTCACACGAGCTCCTTGGTGTTCGGGTCGGACGTGTCCTGGGCCGGCTCCTGCCGCCGGCGGCTCCGCAGGGTCGCCACGAAGGGGTAGACCGCCACGAGCAGGAACACGACGAGCAGGGTGCCGGAGATGGGACGGGTGAAGAAGCCGGTCGCGTCGCCGTCGAAGATCAGCAGCGAACGGCGCAACCCGTCTTCCAGCAGAGCACCCAGCACGAAGGCCAGCAACAGGGGGCCGGGGTCGAAGCCGGCCTTCTTCATCAGGTAGCCGAGCACGCCGAAGACGATGACCAGCACGATGTCGAAGACGCTGTTGTTGACCGTGTAGACGCCGATCAACGTGATGAGCACGGTGATCGGCGCCAGGATGGCCGGCCGCACCCGGAGGATCTTCACGAACAGCCCGACCAGCGGGATGCTCATGATCAGCAACAGGATGTTGCCGATGTACATCGAGTTGACGACGCCCCAGAACAGCTCCGGCTCCTCGGTGACCAACTGGGGGCCGGGGGTGACCCCCACCACCAGCAGGGCGCCGAAGATCACCGCCATGGTCGCGTTGGCGGGGATGCCCAGCGTGAGCAGCGGGATGAAGGACGACGTCGCGGCGGCGTTGTTCGCCGTCTCGGGCCCGGCCACGCCCTCGACCGCCCCCTTGCCGAAGCGCTCAGGCGTCTTGGAGCGCCGCTTCTCCACCGCGTAGGCGGCGAGCGAGGAGAGGGTCGCACCACCCCCGGGGAGGATGCCGAGGAAGAAGCCGATCACCGACCCGCGGCCGATCGCGCCCGAGGACTGGCGCAGGTCCTGGCGGGAGGGCCAGACGTTGGCGACCTTGGTCGGCGCCTGGGTGGCGTTGTGCCGCTGCTCCAGGTTGTAGAGGATCTCGCCGAGACCGAAGAGGCCCATCGCGATCGGCACGAAGTCCAGGCCGTCGGCCAGGTTCAGGTTACCGAAGGTGAACCGCTCGGTGGCGGTGAAGCCGTCGCGGCCGACCGTGGCGAGCAGCAGGCCGACACAGGCCGCGACGACGGCCTTGAGCCGGCTGCCACTGCTGACGGTGGCGACCAGCAGGATGCCGAGCAGCGCCAGGGCGGTGTACTCCGGCGGCCCGAAGTCCAGCGCGAAGCTGGCCACGAGGGGAGCGAGGAAGGACAGCGCGACGATCGAGATCGTGCCGCCGGCGAACGAGCCGATCGCCGCGATCCCGAGCGCGGTCCCCGCCCGGCCCTGGCGGGCCATGGCGTAGCCGTCGAAGACGGTGACCACCGACGACGCCTCGCCCGGCAGCTTGAGCAGGACGGAGGTGATCGTGCCGCCGTACTGGGCGCCGTAGAAGATGCCGGCCAGCATGATGATCGCGGTCACCGGCTCGATGCCGATGGTGATCGGCAGCAGGATCGCGATGGTGGCGGCGGGGCCGAGGCCCGGTAGCACGCCGACCAGCATGCCGACGACGACGCCGATCAGGCAGTAGAGCAGATTGGTCGGTTCCAGGACGACGGCGAAGCCGTCGAGCACCGGGGCGAGGTCCAACGGACTCTCCTCAGAAGAGGTGCGGGATGGGGACCGAGAGGGCCGCGACGAAGACGAGGTAGAAGGCGACCACCACGCCGATGCTGACGAGCGCGGACGTCCGCCAGCTCTCGCCGCCCAGGAAGCGGAGCCAGACGAAGGCCAGCAGTGCGGAAGGGATCTCGAAGCCGATGGTGCCGATGAGGGCGACGAAGACGAGCATCGTGGCCAGCCCGGCGAGGACCAGCCAGGACGATCTCGAGAACTGCTCGGTGTCGGCGGTCCGGCGGGCGGTGGCCGCCAGACCCAGGCCCAGCACGACCAGCAGCACGCCGAGGATCAAGGGCCAGATGCCCGGTCCCGGCGTGCGTGCGGTGCCGGCGCCGAGCGCCAGGGCGCCGACGGCCGCGGCTGCCCCCAGCGCGACCACGAGCGCCGCGATCACCAGGTTCGAGGCCGGGCCGGCCGGTGGCGGGCGGTGCTCGGCCTCCTCCTCGACCTCCTGCGCGAGCTCCTCGAGGTCGTGCAGCGTCGAGGGGGTGTCGGTGGTCGCCGGTGCGGTGTCGTCCGGGTGGGGGGCCACGTTCCCCTGGGGGGTGGCCCCGGCGGCCGTGCGGCCGCCGGGGCTCCCCAGGGTGTGCGCCCCGTCGTGCGCAGAGCTCACGAGTTCTCCTCGCTCCTGCTCGGGGTCATCGGGACGCAGGTCGCGTCCCGGACCATCGGGGACCCGAGGATCACGCATCTCCACCGAGGTCGATGCCGTACTCCTCGACCACGGCACGGTAGTTGTCCAGGTTCTCGGTCCACCGCTCCCGGATCTCCTCACCGTCGACCTCGAGGGGGGTGAGCAGGTTGTCCTCGTTGAGCTGCTGGTAGGCCTCCGTCTCGAACGCGGCCTCGAAACCGTCGCGCAGCGTCTGCATGACGTCGTCCGGCACGCCCTGGGGGGCGAAGACGGCGCGCGACTGCTGCACCGGCACGTCGTAGCCGGCCTCGACCGCGGTCGGGGTGTCGGGCAGGTAGCTCGGACGCTCCTCGGCGAAGGTCACGATCGGGGTGAGGCCGCCGGACTCGATCTGCTCGATGGCCTCACCGAGCTGGACGGAGCCGACGTCCACCTGCCCGCCGAGGACGGCGGTCAGCGTGGGTGAACCGCCGTCGAACGGGACGGCGGTGGCGTCGATGTCGGCCTGGGCGAACAGCAGCTCCTGGGACAGCTGGCTGCCGGTGCCCACCCCGGTGGTGCCGAAGGTGATCGGGCGACCGGCCGCGGCGAGGTCCTCGACCGTGCTGAAGCCCGAACCCGGCGCCGTCACCAGGACGTAGTCGTCCAGGGAGAGGCCCGTGACGATGTCGAAGTCGGCGATGTCGGGGGCCTCGCCCTCGCCCACCGCGAGCGGGGTGATGTAGGCCAGGCTGCCGTTGTAGACCATGAGGGTGTGGCCGTCCGGGTCCTCCCCGGCCAGCTGCTGGGCGGCCAGTGCACCGTTGGCACCGGGCCGGTTCTCCACGGTCACCGGGACGCCGAGCTCGTCGGAGAGGCCGTCGGCCGCCGCGCGGGCGATCAGGTCGGTGCTGCCGCCGGGGTCCTGCCCGACCAGCATCGTGATCGGGTCGCCGCCGGGGAACTCCTCCTCGGAGTCCGACCCGCCGCCGACGTTCCCCCCGCAGGCGGTGAGGGAGAGGGCCAGGGTGAGTCCGGCGCCGGACAGTGCCCAGCGACGGGCGCGGTGGTTCGTGGTCATGGTGGTTCTCCTCTTCGAGAAGCCGTCGGTCCGGCCTGGGGGTGCTGTGAGTGCCGTCACGAACGCGGGGACGACCGAAGAGTAGGAACGGCCGCTCATGCCTGTCCAAATCCATTGCAGCATTGATTGATACCTTCGGTGCATGGCGTTCACCTTGGAGCAACTCCGCGGTTTCGTCGCCGTCGCCGAGGAGCTCCACTTCGGTCGCGCGGCGGAGCGGCTCTCGATGACCCAGCCACCGCTCAGCCGGCAGATCCAGAAGCTGGAGCGGGTGGTCGGCGCCCAGCTCCTCGAGCGGGACAACCGGCGGGTCGGCCTCACCGCCGCCGGTGAGGTCTTCCTGGTCGAGGCCCGCCGGCTGCTCACGCTGGCCGACGGTGCGCCGGAGCTGGCGCGCCGGGTCTCCTCCGGGTCCAGTGGCGTGCTGCGGATCGGCTTCACCGCGGCGTCCGCCTACGGCGTGCTCGGCCGGCTGCTCGACGACCTGGGTGCCGCCCTGCCCGACGTGGACGTCGACCTGGCCGAGATGGTGACCAGGGAGCAGGTGGCGGGCCTGCTGGCGGAGGAGATCGACCTCGGGCTGGCCCGGCCGCCGTTCGACGCCGAGCGGTTCGGCTCCCGGCTGCTGCACCGCGAGTCCCTCCTGGTCGCCGCCCCGCTGGGGCACCGGCTGCTCGCGCTGGACCGGCCGGTCACCGCGGCCGACCTGGCCGGTGAGCCGGTGGTGATGCACTCGCCGACCCAGGCGCGGTACTTCTACGACCTGGTGGTCGGGTTCGTGCCGGCGGCCTCGGAGAACGCGGTGCACACCGTCAGCCAGGTGCTCACCATGCTCTGGCTCGTCGCCGCCGGCCGGGGGATCGCGTTCGTCCCGGAGTCGGCAGCCGGGCTGACCATCGCGGGGGTCGGGCTGGTGCGCCTGGAGACACCGGTGCCCGAGCCGGTCGAGCTGCACCTGCTCTGGGCTCGGGAGTCGAAGAACCCCGCCCTGTGGCGCGCCCTGGACGTCCTGGCGGATGGGCAAGCGCTTTCATGATGCCCTGAGCGCATCGAGCGATGCGGAACTGCTCTTGGACAGGCATCGCGGGCCGTTCCTAGGGTGACCTCGACCACCGCCCGCGACCTCCGGTCGACCAGTGCGCGGACCCGTCGAACCCAAGGACACGACCTGTGACGTTGCTGCCCCCGGATGCTCTCGCTGACCGGCTGAAGTCCGGTCTGCTGTCGTTCCCGGTCACCCACTTCGACGCCGAGCTGCAGTTCGACGAACAGCGTTATCGCGAGCACCTGGCCTGGCAGTCGGGCTTCGACGTGGCCGGCCTGTTCGCCGCGGGCGGCACCGGGGAGGGCTTCTCGCTCACCCCCGCCGAGATCGACCGGGTGGTCCGGGTGGCCGTCGACGAGGTGGCCGGCCGGGTGCCCGTCATCGCCCCGGCCACCGGTGGCACCGCCGTCTCCGTCGCCCAGGCCCAGGCCGCCCAGGCCGCCGGTGCCGACGGCCTGCTGCTCTTCCCGCCCTACCTCACCGAGGCCAGCCAGGCCGGTCTGGTCGAGCACGTCAGCGCCGTCTGCCGGGCCACCGATCTGGGCGTGGTCGTCTACAGCCGGGCCAACGCCGTGCTCACCGACGGTGCCGTCGCCGAGCTCGCCGACCGGAACCCCAACCTCATCGGGCTCAAGGACGGCGTCGGCGACATCGAGCAGATGACCCGCACCTACGCCAAGGTCGGCGACCGGCTCATCTACGTCGGTGGCCTCCCCACCGCCGAGACGTTCGCTCTCCCGCTGCTGCAGCTGGGGGTGAGCACGTACTCCTCGGCGCTGTACAACTTCGTGCCCGAGTTCGCGCTCCGGTTCTACGCCGCCGTCCGCGCCCAGGACCGCGTGGCGGTGTACGGGATGCTCAACGACTTCGTCCTCCCGTACCTCGACATCCGCGACCGGGCCCGCGGCTACGCGGTCTCGATCGTGAAGGCCGGTCTCACCGCGGTGGGCCGGGACGGCGGCCGGGTGCGCCCGCCGCTCACCGACCTCACCGAGGCCGAGCTCGGCGAGCTGACCACGCTGGTCTCCAAGGTCTCCTGACCAGGTCTGCCGGACCCGCTGCCCGCCGTCTGCTGAGAGGAACCCGATGACCGGCACCACGCCGACCGTCGCCCGCGTCGAGGCGGTGCCCGTCGCCGGGCACGACAGCATGCTGCTGAACCTCAGCGGCGCGCACGGCCCGTTCTTCACCCGCAACATCGTGATCGTCACCGACAACGAGGGCCGCGAGGGCGTGGGGGAGGTGCCCGGCGGCGAGGACATCCGGCGGACGGTGGCCGACGCGGGCCCGCTGCTCGTCGGGCAGCCGGTGGCCGCCTTCGGCCGGCTGCTGCGCTCGGTCGCGGACACCTTCGCCGACCGGGACGCCGGCGGCCGGGGTCTGCAGACCTTCGACCTCCGGACCACCGTCCACGCGGTGACCGGGCTGGAGTCCGCGCTGCTGGACCTGCTCGGGCAGCACCTGGGGGTCCCGGTCGCCGAGCTGCTGGGCGACGGGCAGCAGCGCGACGCCGTGCCCATGCTGGGCTACCTCTTCTACATCGGGGACCGGACGGCGACCGACCTGCCCTACGTCGCCGAGCCCTCGCCGGCCGACGACTGGGAGCGGCTCCGGCGTGAGCCCGCGCTCACGCCCGAGGCGGTCGTGGCCCTGGCCGAGGCGGCCCAGGCCCGCTACGGCTTCACCGACTTCAAGCTCAAGGGCGGCGTGCTCGCCGGCGAGCAGGAGGTCGCCGCCGTCCGGGCACTGGCGCAGCGGTTCCCCGACGCCCGGATCACGCTGGACCCCAACGGGGGCTGGCTGCTCTCCGACGCCGTCCGGCTGCTCGGCGACCTGCACGGGGTGCTCGCCTACGCCGAGGACCCGGTCGGGGCCGAGGGCGGCTTCTCCGGGCGGGAGGTCATGGCGGAGTTCCGGCAGGCCACCGGGCTGCCGACGGCCACCAACATGATCGCCACCGACTGGCGGCAGATGGCGCACGCCGTCCGGTCGCACGCCGTGGACATCCCGCTGGCCGACCCGCACTTCTGGACCATGCGCGGTTCGGTGCGGGTGGCCCAGCTGTGCGCCGACTTCGGCCTGACCTGGGGATCGCACTCCAACAACCACTTCGACATCTCGCTGGCGATGTTCACCCAGGTGGGGGCTGCCGCACCGGGGGAGATCACCGCGCTGGACACCCACTGGATCTGGCAGGACGGCCAGGCGCTCACCCGGTCGCCGTTGCAGATCCGGGACGGGGCGATCGCCGTCCCCACCGCCCCGGGGCTCGGTGTCGAGCTGGACCGGGACGCCCTGGCCGCGGCGCACGAGCTTTACCGCGAGCACGGGCTCGGCGCCCGGGACGACGCGGTCGCCATGCAGTACCTC
This sequence comes from Modestobacter sp. KNN46-3, assembly GCF_011039295.1. NCBI lineage: Bacteria > Bacillati > Actinomycetota > Actinomycetes > Geodermatophilales > Geodermatophilaceae > Modestobacter > Modestobacter sp. KNN46-3. Next base: position 38,228 of record NZ_JAAKGN010000025.1, read on the forward strand.
GTGCCCGACTGGGGCTTCGACCCCAAGCGTCCCTGCCTGGTGCGCTGACCCCGATGCCTGGAGCTGCCATGACGACGACCTCCGCCCCGACCCCGACCACCACAGCCCCCGCTGTCCTGGACCGGATCGAGTCGATCTCGCTCTCCTCGGTCACGCTGCCGCTGCCCAACCCGATCAGCGACGCGAAGGTGTTCACCGGCCGGCAGCGGCCGATGACCGAGGTGGCGTTCCTGTTCGCCGAGATCCGTACCGAGGCGGGCCACGAGGGCGTGGGCTTCAGCTACTCGAAGCGGGCCGGCGGGCCGGCGCAGTTCGCCCATGCCCGGGAGGTCGCCCCCGGCCTGATCGGCGAGGACCCGAACGACATCGCCCGGCTGTGGACCAAGCTGGTCTGGGCAGGGGCATCGGTCGGCCGCAGCGGGGCCTCGACGCAGGCGATCGCCGCGATCGACGTGGCGCTGTGGGACCTCAAGGCCAAGCGTGCCGGGCTGCCGTTGGCCAAGCTGCTGGGCGCGCACCGCGACTCGGTGCGTTGTTACAACACCTCCGGCGGCTTCCTGCACGAGACGATCGAGCAGGTCAAGGACAACGCCACGCGCACGCTGGAGAGCGGCGTCGGCGGCATCAAGATCAAGGTCGGGCTGCCGGACTCGGCGGAGGACCTGCGCCGGGTGCGCGCCGTCCGCGAGCACCTGGGTGACGGTGTGCCGTTCATGGTGGACGCCAACCAGCAGTGGGACCGGCCCACGGCCATGCGGGTCAGCCGCCGGCTGGAGGAGTTCGACCTGGTGTGGATCGAAGAGCCGCTGGACGCCTACGACGCCGAGGGGCACGCCCAGCTCGCCCGCTCGCTGGACACCGCGATCGCCACCGGGGAGATGCTCACGAGCGTCGCCGAGCACCGCGAGCTTATCCGGGCCGGCTCGGTCGACATCCTGCAGCCCGACGCCCCGCGGATCGGCGGCATCACGCAGTTCCTGAAGCTGGCCGCGCTCGCCGACGACGCGAACCTGCAGATCGCGCCGCACTTCGCCATGGAGATCCACGTGCACCTGGCCGCGGCCTACCCGCACGAGCCGTGGGTCGAGCACTTCGACTGGCTGCACCCGCTGTTCAACGAGCGACTGGAGACCCGCGACGGCCGGATGCACCTGTCCGACCGCCCCGGTCTCGGTGTCACCCTGACCGAGCAGGCGCGCGCCTGGACCGTGGACCGCGTCCACGTCGACGCGCCCCACTGACCCGCCACCCCGAACCGACAGGAGCACCCATGACCGACGTCGTGAGCATCGACCCGCGCACCGGACAGGCGGCCGAGGTGGTCGCAGAGGAGACCACCCCCGAGGAGGTGGCCCGGCTGTGCGAGGCGGCCCTGGCCGCTGCCCCGGCTCTGGAGGAGATGGGCCGGGCCGGCCGGGCCGGCCTGCTGCGGGCCCTCGCGGACGCGCTGGAGGCCCGGCGGGAGGACGTCGTCGCCGTCGCCGACCGGGAGACCGCCCTGGGCACCGGCCGGCTGAACGGCGAGCTGACCCGTACCGCCTACCAGCTGCGGCTCTTCGCCGAGGTGCTCGGAGAGGGCAGTTACCTCGAGGCCACCATCGACCACGCCGGTGACACCCCCATGGGCCCGCGCCCGGACCTGCGCCGGATGCTCCTCCCGATCGGCCCGGTCGCCGTCTTCGGCGCCAGCAACTTCCCGCTCGCCTTCTCCGTGCCCGGCGGCGACACCGCCTCGGCCCTGGCGGCCGGCTGCCCGGTGGTGGTGAAGGCGCACGGCTCGCACCCGGCCACCTCTCAGCTGGTCTTCGAGGTGTTCGTGGCCGCGGCCCGCGAGGCCGGCGCCCCCGAGGGGACGCTCGGCCTGGTGCACGGCCTGCAGGCCGGCGCGACCCTGGTCGCCCACCCGGCCATCCGCGCGGTCGGCTTCACCGGCTCGGTGAACGGCGGCCGTGCGCTGCTGCAGATCATCGAGCAGCGCCCGGACCCGATCCCGTTCTTCGGGGAGCTGAGCAGCCTGAACCCGGTCGTGGTCACCCCGCAGGCCGCCGCCGAGCGCGGCAGCCAGCTCGGGGCGGAGCTCGTCGGGTCCTTCACCCTCGGCGCCGGTCAGTTCTGCACCAAGCCCGGCCTGGTGCTCGTGCCCGCCGGTGCCGAGGGCGACCAGGTCGTCGACGCGATGGCCGAGGCGGTGCGCGGCAGCAGCCCGCAGGTGCTGCTCAACGAGGGCATCGCGGCGTCGTTCGGGAAGCTGTCCGCCGCCATCGCCGAGGCGCCGGGGGTCACCGCTGTCGCCCGCGGCACCGAGGGCGACGGCACCGGTTTCGCCGCGACGCCTCTGCTGCTGACCACCTCGGCCGCCGGGCTGCCCGAGCAGGTCACCGAGGAGGTCTTCGGCCCGGTCACGGTCGTGGCCCGGTACGACGGCGAGCCGGAGCTCTTCTCCGCGCTGGCGAAGATGCCCTCCTCGCTCACCGCCACGGTGCTGCGGGGCGCAGGGGAGACCCAGCTGCCGCTGGCGGTCTCCCAGGAGCTCCGCACCCGGGCTGGCCGCATCGTCTACGACGCCTACCCGACCGGTGTCGCGGTGTCCTGGGCGCAGCACCACGGCGGGCCGTGGCCGTCGACCAACTCCCAGCACACCTCGGTCGGCACCTCGGCGATCCGCCGGTTCCTCCGCCCGGTCACCTGGCAGGGCGCCCCGGCCGACGTGCTCCCGGCCGAGCTCACCGACGACCACACCGGCATCCCGCGGCGGATCGACGGCGTCCTCCAGCTGCCGGCGTGAGCGCGCGGGTCGCGCTGGTCAGCAGCGAGCGGGGACTGCGGGTCGACCCGGACCTGCCGATCGCGGCGCCCGCGTTGCGCGCGGCCGGGCTGGCGGTCGACCTGGTGCGCTGGGACGACCCGGACGTCGACTGGGCGGACTACGACCTGGCCGTCGTCCGGTCCTGCTGGGACTACGCCTGGCGGCGGGCGGAGTTCCTGGACTGGGCCGCCGCCGTCCCGCGGCTGCGCAACCCGGTCGAGGTGCTGGCCTGGAACACCGACAAGGCCCACCTGCGCGACCTCGTCGCCGCCGGGCTGCCCGTCGTCCCGACCGTCTGGGACCCCACCGACGTCGTCGCGCTGCCGGAGGCGGGGGAGTGGGTGGTGAAGCCGTCGATCTCGGCCGGCTCCCGGGACACCGCCCGGTGGACCGAGCCGGCGGCGGTGCTCGGGCACGTCGCCGAGCTGACCGCGGCCGGCCGGACGGCGATGGTCCAGCCCTACCTGGCCAGCGTGGACGACGCCGGGGAGACCGCGATGCTCTTCCTCGGCGGCCGGTTCTCCCACGCCGTGCGCAAGGGCCCGCTGCTGCAGCGCGGCGAAGGGGTGCGCCAGGACCGCGACAGCCGCGGCGACCTGCGCGCGGTCGAGCCGACCCCGGAGCAGCGCGCGGTCGCCCAGGCGGTGTTCGACGCGGTGCCGTCGCTCGTGCCCGGTGCCGCCCCGGTGCTGTACGCCCGGATCGACCTGGTCGCCGATGCGGGCGGCTCCCCGGTGGTGCTCGAGCTCGAGCTGGCCGAGCCGAGCCTCTTCCTCCCGCAGGCCCCGGACGGCGCCCTCGCCCAGCTGGTGGCCGCGGTGGGGGACGCGATCCGGTGACCGCCACGGTGCGGCCTGCGGCCACGTGACCGCGGTCCTGAGCGGGTTCGCCGCCCTGGCCGCGGTCATCGCCGTCGGCTGGCTCACCGGCCGCACCGGAGCACTGGGCCCCGACGCCGCCGGGGTGCTGTCCCGCCTGTCCTACTTCGTCGCGACGCCGGCGTTGCTGCTGCTGACGTTGGCCGAGGCGGACCCGGCCGGGCTGTTCACCGCCGCTCTGGTGGCCACCGGCGGCAGTGCCCTGGTCGCTGCCGCGCTGTACGCCGGGCTCGCCCGCTGGTGGTGGCGGTTGCGCCCGGCCTCGCTGACCACCGGTGCGCTCGCGTCCTCCTACGTCAACGCCGGGAACCTCGGCCTCCCGATCGCGGTCTACGTGCTCGGCGACGCCACCTACGTGGCGCCGGTGCTGCTCTTCCAGGTGCTGGTGATGGCCCCGGTGGGGCTCGCGGTGCTCGCCGGCTCGCGCGGGCCGGATGCGGGCGCGCCGTCCCGCTGGCAGGTGCTCAGCCAGCCGGTGCGCACGCCGGTGGTGCTCGGCTGCCTGGTCGGCCTGCTGCTGGCCGAGACCGGGTGGCGGCTGCCCGCGGTCGTGCTCCAGCCGGTCGAGCTGCTCGCCGCCCTCGCCGTCCCCGCGGCGCTGCTCGCCTTCGGGTCGAGTCTGCACGGGGCGCCGCGGCCGGCGTCCGGGGACGGCGGTGGCCAGGTCTGGCTGGCCGTTGCGCTCAAGACGGCGGTGCAGCCGGCACTGGCCTACGCGCTGGGCCGCTGGGGGGTCGGGCTGGCGGGGGTGCCGTTGCTGGCGGTCACGCTCACCTCCGCCCTGCCCACCGCACAGAACGTGTTCGTCTACGCCACGACCTACGACCGGGGCAGTGCGGTGGCTCGCGACGTGGTGCTGCTGACCACCGTGCTGTCGGTGCCGGTGCTGCTCGGTGTGGCGCTGTTGCTGCGATGAGAGGGAGAGCGATGACCGACGTCGGACCAGAGCACCGGGACGTCGTCCTGGTCGGTGGCGGGGTGATGAGCGCGACGCTGGGCGTGCTGCTCAGCGAGCTGGAGCCGGGCTGGACGATCACCGTGGTCGAGCGGCTGGACGCCGCGGGGCTGGAGAGCTCGAGCGCCTGGAACAACGCGGGCACCGGGCACGCCGGGCTGTGCGAGTTCAACTACACGCCCCGCCGTCCCGACGGGACCGTCGACGTGTCGGCCGCGGTGCAGATCGGTGCACAGTTCCTCACCTCGCTGACCCTGTGGGCCCACCTGGTCGAGCGCGGTCTCCTCGGCCCACCGGAGGACTTCATCCGCTCGGTGCCGCACCTGGGGCTGGGGCGGGGCGCCGAGCAGGGCCGCCAGGGAGCCGCCGGCCGAGGTCACCAGCTCGGTCCCGAAGCCGACCATGCTGCCGCGGCCCTCCGTGGTCTTGAGCACCTGCACCCGCTGCCCGGCGGTGATC
>NZ_JAAKGN010000250.1:0-4182 GCF_011039295.1 Modestobacter sp. KNN46-3
CGAGATCGGCGACGTGCAGGGCGCGGGCGCGACCACCCCGCTGGCCGGCTCCACGGTCACCGTGGAGGGCGTCGTCGTCGGCGACGTCCCCGGGCTCTCCGGCTTCTACCTGCAGGACGCCGACGGTGACGGCGACGCCGCCACCTCCGACGGGGTCTTCGTCTTCTCCGCGGTCGAGGTCGACCTCGGCGACACGGTCGCGGTGACCGGCGCCGCCGAGGAGTACTTCGAGCAGACCCAGGTCCGCGGCGAGGCGAACGTGGGCGTCTGCGCCGACGGCACCGTGGAGGACCTGCCGGCAGCCACCCCGCTGGACCTGCCCGCCGACGACGACGCCCGCGAGCGGCTCGAGGGCATGCTCGTCGAGCCGGTCGACACCCTGACCGTCAGCGAGGTCTACGCCCTGACCAGCTACGGCGAGCTGACCCTGTCCGAGGGTGGTTTGCTGGTCCAGCCGACGGAGCTGGCCCGTCCCGGCGCCGGTGCGGACGCGATCGCGGCGGACAACGCGCTGCGCAGGATCGTCCTCGACGACGCGCTCAGCAGCCGGGTCAGCGTCACCACCGCGCCCTACCTGTCGCCGGAGACCCCGGTCCGGGTGGGCGACGAGCTGACCTTCACCGAGCCGTTGGTGCTCGGCTACGGCTTCGACGCCTGGCGGCTGCAGCCGGCCGACGGCACCGCGGACGGCGTCTTCGCGCCGCAGAACACCCGTCCGGCCGCGCCGGGCGAGGTCGGTGGCGACGTCCAGCTGGGCGCCTTCAACGTGCTCAACTACTTCCTCACCTTCGGTGGGGTCGGCCGGGGTGCGCCGAACCAGGCCGAGCTCGAGGAGCAGGCCGGCAAGATCGTGCCGGCGATCAACGCGCTGGACGCCGACGTGGTCACCCTGATGGAGATCGAGGACACCGACTCCACCGGCTACACCCCGGGCAACGCGGACACCGCGCTGGCCGACCTGGTGACCCGGCTCAACGCCGACGCCGGCAGCCAGAAGTGGGCCTACGTCGCCTTCCCGGAGGAGCTGTACGCGGTCGACCGGGACGTGATCCGCAACGCGATCATCTACCAGCCCGCCGTCGTCACCCCGGTCGGCGACTCGGTCGGCCTGGTCGACGAGTCGGTCTGGTCCAACGCCCGCGAGCCGATCGCCCAGACGTTCACCGCGGACGGCGACGCCTTCACCGTGGTGGCCAACCACTTCAAGTCCAAGGGCGGCACCGGCACCGGTGACAACCTCGACACCGGGCAGGGCTCGTTCAATGGCGACCGGGTGCGGCAGGCGGAGTCGCTGGCGGCCTTCGCCGAGCAGCTGGAGGCGCAGACCGGTGACTCGGACGTCGTGCTGACGGGCCACTTCAACGCCTACACCCAGGAGGACCCGATCGAGGCTCTCCGCGACGAGGGCTTCGTCAACCTGGGTGAGGAGTTCGACCCGGGCCGGTACAGCTACGTGTTCAACGCACTGTCCGGCTCGCTGGACCACGCGCTGGCCACGGCCGAGCTCACCGCCAAGGTCACCGACGTCGTGCACTGGAACATCAACTCGGTGGAGTCCTTCGCCTACCAGTACGCCGGCGACCCGGAGCTGTACGTGGCGGACCCCTACCGCTCCAGTGACCACGACCCGCTGCTGCTCGGCATCGACCTCCAGTCGGTCGTCGTCGAGCCGGAGCCGCTGCTCTGCCAGGGCCTGGAGCCCACGCTCGTCGGCACGGAGGGCGACGACGTGCTGCGCGGCGGGAACGGCGTGGACGTGATCATGGGCCTGGGCGGCAACGACACGATCACCGGCGGCAACGGCGCCGACGTGATCTGTGGCGGCGACGGGGACGACGTGCTCCGCGGCGGCAACGGGGACGACGTCCTGCTGGGCGGCGCCGGGGACGACGAGCTGCGCGGGGACAACGGCAGCGACACGCTGATCGGCGGCCCGGGCACCGACCTCCTCGACCAGGGGCGGGGCAAGGGCTCCGAGGAGCAGGACGGCGCGGTGTCCTGACCGAGGGGTGATCGGCTCCTGAACCGAGCAACGGCGGCGTCCCACCGAGGTGGGGCGCCGCCGTCGTCGTTCGTGGAGGGGGTCAGCCGCGTTCCGCCGGCGGGGCGGACGCCTCGGACTCCTCGGGCTCGTCCTCCGGCTCGTCCTTCAGGAACAGGTACCAGTAGGACGTGGACACGAAGACCACCGCGCCGTCCTGCTCCTCGGAGCCCTTGCCCCGCCCCTGGTCGAGGAGGTCGGTGCCCGGGCCGCCGATCAGCGTGTCGCTGCCGTTGTCCCCGCGCAGCTCGTCGTCCCCGGCGCCGCCCAGCAGGACGTCGTCCCCGTTGCCGCCGCGGAGCACGTCGTCCCCGTCGCCGCCACAGATCACGTCGGCGCCGTTGCCGCCGGTGATCGTGTCGTTGCCGCCCAGGCCCATGATCACGTCCACGCCGTTCCCGCCGCGCAGCACGTCGTCGCCCTCCGTGCCGACGAGCGTGGGCTCCAGGCCCTGGCAGAGCAGCGGCTCCGGCTCGACGACGACCGACTGGAGGTCGATGCCGAGCAGCAGCGGGTCGTGGTCACTGGAGCGGTAGGGGTCCGCCACGTACAGCTCCGGGTCGCCGGCGTACTGGTAGGCGAAGGACTCCACCGAGTTGATGTTCCAGTGCACGACGTCGGTGACCTTGGCGGTGAGCTCGGCCGTGGCCAGCGCGTGGTCCAGCGAGCCGGACAGTGCGTTGAACACGTAGCTGTACCGGCCCGGGTCGAACTCCTCACCCAGGTTGACGAAGCCCTCGTCGCGGAGAGCCTCGATCGGGTCCTCCTGGGTGTAGGCGTTGAAGTCGCCCATCAGCACGACGTCCGAGTCACCGGTCTGCGCCTCCAGCTGCTCGGCGAAGGCCGCCAGCGACTCCGCCTGCCGCACCCGGTCGCCATTGAACGAGCCCTGCCCGGTGTCGAGGTTGTGACCGGTGCCGGTGCCGCCCTTGGACTTGAAGTGGTTGGCCACCACGGTGAAGGCGTCGCCGTCCGCGGTGAACGTCTGGGCGATCGGCTCGCGGGCGTTGGACCAGACCGACTCGTCGACCAGGCCGACCGAGTCGCCGACCGGGGTGACGACGGCGGGCTGGTAGATGATCGCGTTGCGGATCACGTCCCGGTCGACCGCGTACAGCTCCTCCGGGAAGGCGACGTAGGCCCACTTCTGGCTGCCGGCGTCGGCGTTGAGCCGGGTCACCAGGTCGGCCAGCGCGGTGTCCGCGTTGCCCGGGGTGTAGCCGGTGGAGTCGGTGTCCTCGATCTCCATCAGGGTGACCACGTCGGCGTCCAGCGCGTTGATCGCCGGCACGATCTTGCCGGCCTGCTCCTCGAGCTCGGCCTGGTTCGGCGCACCCCGGCCGACCCCACCGAAGGTGAGGAAGTAGTTGAGCACGTTGAAGGCGCCCAGCTGGACGTCGCCACCGACCTCGCCCGGCGCGGCCGGACGGGTGTTCTGCGGCGCGAAGACGCCGTCCGCGGTGCCGTCGGCCGGCTGCAGCCGCCAGGCGTCGAAGCCGTAGCCGAGCACCAACGGCTCGGTGAAGGTCAGCTCGTCGCCCACCCGGACCGGGGTCTCCGGCGACAGGTAGGGCGCGGTGGTGACGCTGACCCGGCTGCTGAGCGCGTCGTCGAGGACGATCCTGCGCAGCGCGTTGTCCGCCGCGATCGCGTCCGCACCGGCGCCGGGACGGGCCAGCTCCGTCGGCTGGACCAGCAAACCACCCTCGGACAGGGTCAGCTCGCCGTAGCTGGTCAGGGCGTAGACCTCGCTGACGGTCAGGGTGTCGACCGGCTCGACGAGCATGCCCTCGAGCCGCTCGCGGGCGTCGTCGTCGGCGGGCAGGTCCAGCGGGGTGGCTGCCGGCAGGTCCTCCACGGTGCCGTCGGCGCAGACGCCCACGTTCGCCTCGCCGCGGACCTGGGTCTGCTCGAAGTACTCCTCGGCGGCGCCGGTCACCGCGACCGTGTCGCCGAGGTCGACCTCGACCGCGGAGAAGACGAAGACCCCGTCGGAGGTGGCGGCGTCGCCGTCACCGTCGGCGTCCTGCAGGTAGAAGCCGGAGAGCCCGGGGACGTCGCCGACGACGACGCCCTCCACGGTGACCGTGGAGCCGGCCAGCGGGGTGGTCGCGCCCGCGCCCTGCACGTCGCCGATCTCG
>NZ_JAAKGN010000251.1:0-4165 GCF_011039295.1 Modestobacter sp. KNN46-3
TTGGTCCGGGTTTTACAACGCATCCTGGCCCTCACCGCGGCCATCTGGCACAACGACCACATCGGCGCACCGACCCCGCGATCACTGATCGCCTACGACCACTGACCCTTGGAATAGGTCATCTAGGGGCGGGACGCCGAGGCCCCGGGCAGCTGCAGCGGCGAGCCGCCGTGCTCGCGCGCGGGGGGCTCAGTCGCGGGGAGCGGGGGAGAACACCCAGCTGCGCAGGGCGACGAACCGGATCAGGCCGATCGCGCCGGTGACCGCGGCGATCAGGCAGAGCTGGACGACGGTGCCCACGTCACCGGTCAGGGTGTGCAGACCGGCCAGCGCGAGTGAGGTGGCGACCAGCCCGATGCCGGCCAGGCCGCCACCCTCCCACTGCGCGGTGAACCAGGAGACCCGGCCGCCGGCGTGGAAGGTGAGCCGGCGGTGCATCTCGTTGGCCAGCAGGGTGGAGGCGATCGCGCCGGCCAGGTTGGCGGGCTGGGCGCCGAGCCCCTGCAGGCCGATGAAAACCAGGGCGTACAGCGCACTGGAGACCCCGCCGACGACGACGAAGCGGGCGAACTGTGCCCCGGCGTCGTCCTGCTGCAGCCGCTCGCGCACCGCGCTCGACCGCTCCCGCACCCACGTCGGCGCGACCACGTCGTCGAACCCACCCGCGCGCACGCCGCAGACGGCGGTGCGGCGGAGCAGGGACGGGCAGGTCACGGGTCCTCCTCAGGGTGTGAGCACGGGTCCGTGCTCAGGCAGCAAGGTCATCCTGCGACAGCAACCAGTGGACCGCATGTGCATTCCCGGTGCGTTCCCGCAACACTCGTGACGTCGCTCACGCAGAGTGTCGGTACGTGCGTCGGCGTCCTGCTCGCGGCAGCGAGCCCGTCGACGGCGGGTTCCGGTCGGCCGCGCCGGGTATGGGCCGGTGCATGAGCCTGTTCGGTGTGCTGGACCGCCTGTCCGAGGTGTCGTCGTTCGACGCGAAGCTGGAGTCCGCCCGGACGGCGGTGAACAAGGTACTGCGCCCGCAGGCGTTCCGCGACCTGCTGCACGGCACGTGGCTGGGCCATCCGCTGCACCCGATCCTGGCGATGGTGCCGGTGGGCACCTGGCTGTCGGCCGGGATCCTGGACCTCATGCCCCCGGCCCGCCCGGCCGCCACCGCGCTGATCGGCACCGGCGTGGCGGCCAGCCTGCCCGCGGCGATGGCCGGTGCGGCCGACTGGTCGGAGCAGGACGACGCCGTCCGGCGGCTGGGCGCCATCCACGCCGCCGCCAACGTCGCCGCGCTGGGGCTGTACGTCGGCTCGCTGGTCGCCCGCGGCAAGGGCAACGGCGCGCTCGGGCGGGTGCTGGCCTACAGCGGCCTCGGCCTGGCCAGCGGGTCGGCGGCCATCGGCGGCCACATGTCCTACGCGCAGTCCTCGGGTGCGAACCACGCCGTCACCGACGCCCGGCAGCTCACCACCGACTGGATCGACCTCGGCCCGCTCGATGACCTGCCCGAGGGGCGGCCCGCGCTGCGCACCGGCGAGGGTCGGGGCACGCCCGTGGCGCTGGCCGTGGTGCGCCGGGGGGCCCGCGTGGACGCCTTCATCAACTCCTGCGCGCACGTGGGCGGGCCGCTGGCCGAGGGCAGCGTGGAGCAGGTGCGCGGGTCGGACTGCATCGTGTGCCCGTGGCACGGCTCGGCCTTCGACCTGGAGAGCGGCGAGCCGCACCGGGGTCCGACGGCGTCGGCCCAGGAGCGGCTCGAGGTCAAGTACGAGGCCGGTCGGGTGCTCGGCAAGCTGCCCAACCGGCACGTCTCGAAGTGACCGCCGGCGGCTGAGGCCGCCCTACGCTCGGCGACGTGCGGACGGTGCGCGCCCCGGTTCTCGCGCTGCTGCTCGCCGGCTGCGCAGTGGGCGGTCCGCCGCCCGCTGCGCCGCCCCCGCTGCCGGACGTCCCCGGGATGGCGGGGGAGGCGCTGCGTCACCGCTCCGACGAGGCGATCGGCGGGCAGGTCCAGGTGCGCCTCACCAACACCGGGACGACGCCGTTCACCGTGACCGAGGTGGCACTGGACTCCCCGGGCTTCGAGCCACTGCCGGCCCGTCCGGTGGACGCGGACTTCGCCCCCGGGCGGACGATCGACCTGCCGACGCCGTACGGGGTCGTGGACTGTGCTGCGCCGCCCGACCCGGCCGCGGCCCCGCTGACCGTCGTCCGGGCCGGTGGGGCCGCCGAGGAGGTGCGGGTCCCGCTGGCCGGCGGGACGCTCGCGCAGGTGCACGCCGAGGAGTGTGCGGCCGTCGCGGTGGCCGCGGTGGTGGGAGTCGCCGTCGAGGGGCTGACCGAGGCGGGGGAGGCGGTCGCCGGCGAACTCGTGCTGGCCAGGCGCACGGGCGACGAGCCGGTGGAGGTCGCTGCGCTGGGGCGCAGTGTGGTGCTCGAACCAGCACTGGACGCCGAGCTGCTCGTCACGCTGGTCGCGGGTCGTGACCGGCTGCGGCTGCCGGTGAGCTTCCGCCCGACGACCTGCGAGCCGCACCTGCTGGCCGAGACCAAGCAGCCGTTCGTGTTCCCGCTCCGGCTGACCGTCGGCGATGGTGACGAGGTGACGGTCGACCTGCCGCTGGACGACGCCCAGGAGGGGCTCCTGCAGGAGCTGCTCGGCCGGGTCTGCATCGGCTGACCGGGGTTGGCCGGTGGCGCAGTGGGCATTGGGGTCAGGTGTTCCTCTTCTTCACCAACCGGCTGGGTTGCCTGGGTTCCCTGCTGATCAGCCTGGTGCTCACCGGACTCCTCTTCCTGCTGTTCACCCTGCTCTGACCGGCCCGGGCAGGCGTTCTGGGAGACTCGCCCCGCCGGGCCTCTGGCGCCTGCAGAGAACCGCTTCTACCTGCGCGTTCGCGCCGCATCCGAACGGTCCATGCGTACGTCATCGGGACACCGCGTCAGCGCCGGTGGAATGCTGCTCGGGGCATCGTGGAACGGCCTTGCGGGGGCGGCGGGAATCTCTGGGGCCGCTCGGCGCCCCTGCGTCTTGCGATCGCCTGAGACGCAGATTCGGTCAGAGGCCGATGTCGGTGGAGACGGTGAAGTGAGTGGTCCGGCCATTCGATGGGTCAAGACGGGCCACTGTGAAGCGGACCTGGATCACCGTGGCGTCGGCCGCGAGCGGTTCCTGGAGCGTCACGTTCCCGGGGCGAGTGGTGCCCGCAGCGAAGTCGTAATCTGGCCAGACCTGTTCGGACTCGAACGGGAAGTCCGAGTTCGCGGTATCCGCACCTATGGAGCGGTCGAGCTGGTCCACGACCAGGAACCCGCTCGCAGGCACATGCAGGTCGTATCCGGTCTTGTTCTCCAGCCTCGCCTTCAACACGAGGCTCCCGTCGGCGGGATCCGTCTGCATGCCCTCGACGATGAGGCGCAGCCCTTGTTCCTCGCCTTCCCATGGCGGTGTGGTGCTTGGATCTGTGGAAGGCGCCGCTGTGCTTGTGGCGGACGCGGTGCCGGATCCCGGAGGCGAAGTGGCAGAAGGCGAATCGCCAGTCGAGGGCGAGGCGCTGGATGTCGTCGGGTTCGCATCCGTGGTGCCGGGAGCTGCTGCCGGTGCGTCAGGGATCGAACTTCGCCCTCCAGCCTCGGCCGCTGCGTCATCGTCCCTGCCAAACAGAACCGCCAAGATCACAAAGAGCGCCGTGAATGCGAAGAAGCCGGCAGCTTGGCTGCCCCTGACGCGCCCGTACTCCCCCCATGAGGCCTCCCAGTCACCGAGCTTGATCAAGGGCTTCTTGGCAAACAAGGCCACGACGGTGCACAGAAGGCCCACCGCGCTGAAGCCGATCAACACCCACCCGAGTGGTGTCACCTGCGTCTCCCCCTCCAACGGACCTATCGCGGGCGGGGAGGGCCACGTCGATGCCGTTGGGCCTTGAGTGTGCCGAAGAGCACCGACAGTTGTCAGGGAGGAACGTTGCCTGTCCCGCACCGGGCCTGATGGAGGCTCTCGATCCACGTGCAGATGGGAGTCACAGCGGTACCGAAGGAGATACGGGACTTGACCCCTGATCGTGGACACGCTGAATCCGGGCCCGGCCTGGAGGAAGCGAGAAGATCAGACGGTGGCGAGGAAGACGTACTCCGAGGAGTTCCGCCGGGATGCAGTGGAGCTGTACCG
>NZ_JAAKGN010000252.1:0-3895 GCF_011039295.1 Modestobacter sp. KNN46-3
CCGCTCGTCCCGGGCACGCCCGGCGGGGCCGCGGACACCCACGACCTGGACGGGCTGGCCGCGGCGATCGACGACACGACCCGGGTGGTCTTCGTCTGCAACCCGAACAACCCGACCGGGACGGCGGTGCGGCGCCCCGAGCTCGAGCGCTTCCTGGACGCCGTCCCGGCGCAGACGCTGGTCGTGCTGGACGAGGCCTACCGGGAGTTCGTCACCGACCCCGACGTCCCCGACGGGGTCGAGCTGATGCGCGGTCGGCCCAACGTCGCCGTGCTGCGGACGTTCTCCAAGGCCTGGGGCCTGGCCGGCCTGCGGGTGGGCTACCTGCTCGCCGAGGACCCGGCCGTGGCCGACGCCGTCCGCCGCACCCAGGTGCCGTTCAGCGTCTCCTCCCTCGCCCAGGCCGCGGCGGTCGCGGCGCTGGCCAGTGAGCCCGAGGTGCGCGAGCGCTGCGCCGCCGTCGCCACCGAGCGCGCCCGGCTCACCGGTGCGCTGCGCGAGCGCGGGCTGCCGGTGGCCGACAGCCAGGCCAACTTCGTGTGGCTGCCGCTGGGGGAGCGGGCCGCCGAGGTCGCCGCTGCGCTCGAGGCCCGCGCGGTGATCACCCGGCCGTTCGCCGGTGAGGGGGTCCGCGTGACCGTCGGCATCCCCGAGGAGGACGACGTCTTCCTCGCCGCGCTGGACGACGTCCTGACCAGCGCACCGGTGGGTGCTGCCGGAGCCTGAGCGAGCGCTCGCGGGCCGCGTGGTTCGATGGAGGGCGTGCCTGCTCCCCGCGTGCTGTCCGGCATCCAGCCGACGGCGGACTCCTTCCACCTCGGCAACTTCCTGGGTGCACTGCGGCAGTGGGTCGCCCTCCAGGACGACCACGACGCGTTCTACTGCGTCGTCGACCTGCACGCGATCACGGCGGAGCAGCCCGACCCGGCGGTCCTGCGCCGGCGCACGCTGGTGTCGGCGGCGCAGTTGCTGGCGTTGGGCGTCGACCCGTCGCGCAGCACGCTGTTCGTGCAGAGCCACGTCCCCGAGCACGCCCAGCTGGCCTGGGTGCTGCAGTGCCTCACCGGGTTCGGCGAGGCCGGCCGGATGACCCAGTTCAAGGACAAGAGCAGCCGCGAGGGCGCCGGGACGACGTCGGTCGGGCTGTTCACCTACCCGGTGCTGCAGGCCGCCGACATCCTGCTCTACCAGGCCGCCCGGGTGCCGGTGGGCGAGGACCAGCGTCAGCACCTCGAGCTCACCCGTGACCTGGCGACCCGGTTCAACGGCCGGTACGGCGACACCTTCGTCCTCCCGGAGGCCTACGTGCCGCCGGGTGCGGCCAAGGTGCTGGACCTGCAGTCGCCGGACAAGAAGATGAGCAAGAGCCTCCCGCCGGCCGGGTGTGTGAACCTGCTGGACGACCCGAAGGTGACCGCGAAGCGGATCCGCTCGGCGGTCACCGACACCGGCCGCGAGGTGGTCGCCGACCCGGTGGCCAAGCCCGGGGTGACCAACCTGCTGGCCATCCACTCGGCGCTGTCCGGGCAGAGCACCGCCGAGCTGGAGGAGCACTTCGCCGGTCGTGGCTACGGCGACCTGAAGAAGGAGCTCGCCGAGGTCGTCACCGACGCCCTGGCCCCGATCCAGCAGCGCACCGCCGAGCTCCTGGCCGACCCCGCCGAGCTGGAGCGGGTGCTCGCCGCCGGGGCCGCCGGGGCCCGTGAGGTCGCGGCCCGCACGCTGGCGACGGTCTACGAGCGGGTCGGCTTCCTGCCCGCCGTCGGGGCACCGACGTGAGGGACCGGCCGCTCCGCGCCGACGACACCTTCGTGCACCGGCTCGACGCCGGCTCGGAGTCGTCGCCGGACACCGCCGTCCTCGGCGTCGTGGTGTCGGTCCCCGAGCCCTGGGCGCAGCTGCTGGTCGAGTGGCGGGGCAAGTGCGGTGACCCGCAGGCCACCCTGGTGCCTCCGCACGTGACGCTGCTGCCGCCCACCGAGGTGCCGACCGGCACCCGCCCGGCGATCACCGAGCACCTCTCCCGGGTGGCCGCCCAGCACCCCCCGTTCGACATGCACCTGTCGGGTACGGGCACCTTCCGCCCGATCTCGGAGGTGGTGTTCGTGGCGGTCGCGCTGGGCATCGCCGACTGCGAGCTGATCGCGACCGACGTCCGGACCGGGCCGCTGGCCCGGCCGTTGAGCTTCCCGTACCACCCGCACGTCACCGTGGCCCACGACGTGCCCGCCGACATGCTGGACATGGCCTACGCCGGCCTGGCCGACGTGCACGCGGAGTTCCGGGTCGGCAGCTTCACCGAGTTCGAGCAGCTGCCCGGTGGGGCGTGGGCCGTCTCCCGCGAGTACCCGCTGTCCGGTCCGCCGCACTGACCAGCGGCCGCGGCGGGCCCTGCCCGCTGCCGCGCGGAGTCGCTGGGCCACACCCAGACTGGCTCCGGTGACCAACCCCGTCAGCCGTGCGGCCGGTGCGGCGAAGCGGTCCCTGCGGCGCCAGCGGGCCCGGCGCTCCTGGCTGGACCACCTGATCCGCGCCGGCCGGCGCTACATCCGGGTGCACGCCACGTTGATGGCCTCCGGGGTGACGTACTACGTCTTCCTCGCCCTGGCGCCGGTGACCCTGCTGCTCGTGGCGGTCGCCGGGCTGGTCCTGCGGGGCAACCCGCTGCTGCAGGACCAGCTCCTCGAGGCCCTCCGGGACGCGGTGCCCGGGGAGACGGGGGACAGCCTGGCGGACACCGTCACCACGGCCGTCGACAGCGCCACCACCTTCGGTGTGGTCGGCCTGTTCGGCGTGGTCTTCATCGGGTTGGCCGCCATGGACAAGCTGCGCATCGGCATGGACATCGTCTGGCGGGGTCGGGCGGACCCGCCGCAGTTCCTGGCCGACCGGGCCAGGGACCTGCTGTCGCTGTTCTGGTTCGGCGTCGCGGGCGCGCTCAGCATCGCGCTCACCACCGGTGCGTCGAACATCGCCGGCCGGGTGTTCGGCCTGACCGAGGTCGACGAGGCGCCCGGCTTCTTCCTGCTCGCCCGGGCGCTGCCGATCGTGCTGGCCGTCGCCGGGGACGTCCTGCTGTTCCTGTGGCTGCTCAGGGGGGTGCCGGGCACCCCGTTCGGCTACCGGCAGCTGATGCCCGGCGCGTTCTTCGGCGCCGTGGGCTTCGAGGCGCTGAAGCTGGTCGGCGGCCTCTACCTGACGGCCATCGGGGGCAACGTGACCGCCTCGACGTTCGGCGGTCTGGTCGGCCTGATCGTCTGGATCAACGTGGTCTGCCGGTTCGCCTTCTTCACCGCGTGCTGGACGGCGACGCTCCCCGCCATCGAGCACGCCGACACGCGCGTCCCGCACGGACCACCGGGGCCGACGCCGCTGCCGGACATCGCGCGGGTCGACGAGCGGGCGGCGAGCCCGTCCCCGGGTCGGCTCGCCGTCGCCCTGCTGGGGGCCGGCGCGGTCGTCGGCGTGACCGCGGGCCGGGTGCTGCAGCGGCTCATCGCCCGTCGTGCAGAGCGGGGGCGGACTCGGGCGCTGCGACCCGACGCACCGCCCGACGCCGGCCGATGACCGTGGCCGCCACTATGACCAGTGCGCCGGCCGCCAGCCCGGCGGGCACGAGGGGTGCGGTGCTCGTCGCGGAGCCGGGAGCTGCCACGGAGCCCGTGCCGGCTCGGGTGTCCGGGGTGGCGGCCGCGGTCCCGGCAGGGGCCGCCGCCATCGCCGCCGTCTTCTCGGCCGCCATCTGCTCGGCGGCCTCCGCGGCCTCCATCGCGGCGGCGACCTCACCCGGCTCGACCAGCCGGCCGACGGGCTCGGCGTCGGCCGGGACGGCGAAGCCCCAGTCCAGCAGCCGCCGGGCCTGCTCCAGCTCGTGCACCGGGCGTCGCTCGGCCTG
>NZ_JAAKGN010000253.1:0-3729 GCF_011039295.1 Modestobacter sp. KNN46-3
ATCGTCGGTTTCCCGGTCATCGACAAGACCGGTGCGACCAACCCCGCCTTCGCCGACGAGCGGGTCCGGCAGGCGATCAGCCACGCCATCGACCGCGAGGCGATCGTCGAGCAGCTGCACCCCGGCGCCCAGCCGACGGCCCAGCTCTTCCCTGCCGAGGCCGAGGGCTTCGACCCGGCGCTCAACGAGGAGTTCGGGTACGACCCCGAGCGCGCCCGCGAGCTGCTCGCCGAGGCCGGCCTGCCCGACGGGTTCGCCTTCGACATCACGGTGCTCGGCCAGCCGTCGGAGGACCAGGTGGTCATCCAGCAGCAGCTGGCCGAGGTCGGCATCACGATGAACTTCGTGACGGCCACCTCGACCGACCAGGTGTTCGCTGCGGTGCGCACCGACCCGCTGATCTTCGGGCCGATGGCGATCGGTGGTCAGCCGGCCGGCTGGGTCGCCGGGGTGCTCTACGGCGGCTTCATGAACATGCAGGGCGCGACCGAGCCGGAGATCCAGAGTGCGCTGGGCGCTGCCCTCGGCGCGACCGGCGACGCCAGGGAGCAGGCGCTCGGCGACCTGAACCGGGCCATCGCGGAGAACGGCTGGTACATCCCGGTCTACGAGGACTACGCCTACACCGGCTACAACGCCGAGAAGGTGGCCGAGCCCTCCTACGCGGGGACGAACAACTACCTGGTCCTCTCCGAGGTCGAGCCGGCCGCCTGAGCCGCCCGGCACCGGCCGGTGGCCGCGGGACGCCCCGCGGCCACCGGCCCACCCCGCACCGTTCCCTGGCCCGTGCACCCGTACGCCGAAGGACCCTGTGATGCTCGCTTTCCTCGCCCGGCGGATGGTCATGGCCATCGGCACGGTGCTCGCCGCGGTGGTGATCAGCTTCCTGCTGGTGCACGCCACCGACACCTCGCCGGGTGCGGTCCGGCTCGGCACGAACGCGACCCCGGAGCGGATCGTCGCGGAGAACGAGGCGCTGGGCTGGAACCGCCCGCTGCCCACCCAGTTCTTCGACTACCTCGGTGACCTGGTGCGCGGCGACCTGGGCACCTCGCTCATCGACGGGCGCTCGATCGCCGCCGACCTGGCCGACCGGGTGCCGGTGACGGCGTCGATCGCGCTGTTCGCCACGCTCCTCTCCGGCGTCCTCGGCATCGTCCTGGGCGTCACTGCGGCGGTGCGTGGGGGCCGGCTCGCCCGGCTCATCACCACCGGCAGCGGGGTGGCACTGTCCCTGCCGGTCTTCTGGGTCGGCATCCTGCTGGTCTACGTGCTCGCGCTCCAGCTGGGGTGGCTGCCGGCCACCGGGTACGTGCCGTTCACCGTCGACCCGGCCGGGTGGTTCACCAGCCTGCTCATCCCGGTGATCACGCTGACCATCGGCGGCGCGGCGATCGTCGCGCGGACGGCGAACGCCGGCCTGCGGCAGGCGCTGGCCCAGGAGCACGTCCGGACGCTGCGCGCCATGGGCACCCCGGAGTGGCGGATCCGCTACGTGCACGCGCTGCGCTTCGCCAGCCTCCCGGTCGTCTCCGTGCTCGGCATCCAGTTCATCGCCCTGTTCGGCGGCTCGGTGATCATCGAGAACCTCTTCGCACTGCCCGGGCTGGGGCAGGCCGGGCAGGCCGCCGCGGCCTCCAGCGACTTCCCGGCCCTGGTCGGCGTCGTCGTGGTGGCCACCCTGGTCGTCGTCGTCATCAACCTGCTGCTCGACCTGGTCGTGGCTGCACTCGACCCGAAGGTGCGTGCCGCATGAGCGTGCTCCCGCTGGACGCCGCCGACGACGTCGCTGCCGAGCCGGGGTCGCCGGCCCGCCGGCAGGGCCTGTCCGAGGTGCTCCGCCGGCCCGGCGGTCTGCTGGCCGCCGGCTGGCTGCTGTTCGTCGTCGTGGCGTCGCTGACCGCACCGTGGTGGCGGCCCTACGGCGTCGCCGAGCAGGACCTCGCCAACCGGCTGGCGCTGCCGTCGGCGGAGCACTGGCTGGGCACCGACCCGCTCGGCCGCGACCTGCTCAGCCGGATATTCACCGCCGGCACCGAGCCGCTGCTCTCCTCCGCGGTGACCGTGCTGGTCGCCTTCGGGATCGGCCTGCCGCTGGCGCTGATCGCCGCCGAGCGCGGGCCCCGCGTGGAGAGGGTCATCAGCCGGGTGACCGAGGTGTTCCTGGCCCTGCCCTCGACGATCCTGCTGCTGGCCGTCATCGGCGTGATCGGGGTCCGGACCTTCATCATCATGGCCGTCCTCGGCGTGCTGATCTCCGCCGCGGTCTACCGGGTGATGCTCGGTGTGGCCCAGTCGGTCCGCACCCGGCTCTACGTCGACGCCGCCCGGGTCAACGGCCTGGGCTCGCTGCGGGTGAACGTGGTGCACGTGCTGCCGTCGATGGCCACCGTCATCGCCGTCCAGGCCGCCCAGCTGTACGGCATCGGCCTGCTGATCGTCGCAGGCCTGGCCTTCCTCGGCTTCGGTCCGGCCGAACCCGACCCCAGCTGGGGGTTCATGATCCAGGACGCGTCGTCCTACGTGTTCAACGCGCCGTGGCTGATGGTGCCGACCGGGCTGGTCCTCGCGCTCACCGTGATCGCCGCCAACGAGCTGGCCGACGCGATCGCCGGCAAGGCCGCTGGGGAGGCCGCCCCGGCCCGCCGGCGCCGCCGGTCGCCGGCGCTGACCGCCCCGCTCGACGGCGCGGCGGAGCTCGCCCCGGCCGACCCGGACGCCGTCCTGGAGGTCCGGGACCTGACGATCGCCGTCGACGACGGCGCCGACCTGGTCACCGGTGTCTCGTTCGCGTTGCGACCGGGCCGGGTGCTCGGTCTGGTCGGTGAGTCCGGGTGTGGCAAGACGATGACCGCCCGGTCGCTGCTCGGCCTGCTGCCCGACGGGGTGTCGGTGCGCGGCGGGGCGATCCACTGGCGGGGCCAGGACCTGGTCGGCCGCACCGAGAAGGCGCTGACCGCCGTCCGGGGGCGGGAGATCGCACTGATCTCCCAGGAGCCGATGGTGGCGCTGGACCCGATGTTCTCCGTCGCCTACCAGCTCACCCAGCCGATCCGCCGGTTCCGCGGCGTCGGCCGGGGCGAGGCGCGGCGGATCGCCGCGGAGCTGCTGCGCAACGTGGGCATCGTCGACGCCGAGCGGGTGCTGCGGAGCTACCCGCACCAGCTCTCCGGCGGCATGGCCCAGCGCGTGTGCATCGCGCTGGCGCTGACCGGTGAACCACAGCTGCTGATCGCCGACGAGCCGACGACCGCGCTGGACGTCACCGTGCAGGCGGAGATCCTCACCCTGCTGCGGGCGCTGGTCCGGGACACCGGACTGTCGGTGGTGGTCGTCAGCCACGACCTCGGGGTCGTCGCCGACATCTGCGACGACGTGGCCGTGATGTACGCCGGCACGGTGGTCGAGTCCGGCACCGCGGCCGCCGTCCTCGACGCGCCGGAGCACCCGTACACCCAGGCGCTGCTGGCGGCCAACCCGCACGTGCCGGACGGCGTCCCGGTGCCGGTGCGGCTGGCGTCGATCCCCGGGACGGTGCCGCCGCCCGGCTCGTGGCCGGCCGGCTGCCGGTTCGCCACCCGCTGCCAGTTCGCCCAGGACCAGTGCCGGTCACGCCCATCAGCCGCAGCGGCTCCACCAGCGTCTGGCCGATGGTGCGGGCGGGGTTCAGCGACGAGTACGGGTCCTGGAAGACCACCCGCAGGTCGGCCACCTGGCGGCTGCGCTGCC
>NZ_JAAKGN010000254.1:0-3725 GCF_011039295.1 Modestobacter sp. KNN46-3
CTTGGTCCGGGTTTTACAACGCATCCTGGCCCTCACCGCGGCCATCTGGCACAACGACCACATCGGCGCACCGACCCCGCGATCACTGATCGCCTACGACCACTGACCCTTGGAATAGGTCATCTAGCGCGGGAGGCCAACGCCGGAGCCGGGCTATCGGCGTCTGGCGGCCTTCAGTGATTCGGCGGCTGTCAGCAGGGACGCCCCGAGCAGGACGCTGTCCTTCACCAGGAATTGTCCTGTCATCGACAGCTTCGGGGGTTTCCGGCCTTCCTGCCAAACTCCCGGCGTCGTGGCGAGGAAGCTCAGCGTTGTGAGGAAGGTCCCCACAGCACCAAGGCTGCCGATGGCGGATACACGCGGCGCGATCGGCTTCGCGGCGATCGCCGACCCCATGGCGATCTCCGCTACACCTATCAGCCGTGCCACCCGCTGCTCACCCAGCCTCTTTAAAAGGAGGGAGAACAGTGGGCTCGACGAGGTCAGAGGCCGAATATTCTCGACCTCGTATTCGTCGAACTTCAGCAGCCCAATCCACAGTAGGTTCAGCGCCAATCCGCTGCGCAGGGCCGTGGACCCTGCCGACTCCAGCGTCGTCGTACGTGTCTGCCAGATGGCCATCGCTACTTGATCCAATCGTGTCGATAAACGGGGCATGCGTTCCCGCGGCTCGAGGCCGGCGACGACCGCGGCATAGATCTGCTCGGTCTTGTGGTCGAGGACGTCGTTGAAGCTGTTGGCGGAAGAGACCCGCACCCCGGCCCGGTCGGGCACGATGGCCTCGGCGACCGCGGTGGAGACCTCGATGAGGAAACGAGCGCGGTGGTCCGCCGAGCCGCCGTAGCGGTCGGTCTACGGCGCCGAGTGCGGGTCGAGGGCGGCGTAGGCATCTCGCCGGTCAGAGGAAAGCACGCCATGTCAGCGCAGGCAATCTCACCGGCGCGGTAGTCCACGACCGAACGTCGCACGGGCGGTCGGTCGGGGACGGGTACTGAGGCCGTGCCCGCACCGGGTCAGCTGCTCACCGCGTAGCTGACCTGGCAAAAGCCGTGGTTGCAGTAACCGCCGGGGTTCTTGGCGAGGTACTGCTGGTGGTGTTCCTCGGCGTAGTAGAACGACCCGGCATCGATGATCTCGGTGCAGATCTTGCCATAGCCGGCATCGCGCAGTTGTGCCTGGTACTGGTTGCGCGACGCCTCGGCGGCGGCGCGCTGGCTGTCGTCGAAAACGTAGATCGTCGACCGGTACTGCGTGCCGACGTCGTTGCCCTGGCGGTTCGGCGTCGTTGGGTCGTGCTGCTCCCAGAAGGTTCTCAGCAGCTCCTCGTAGCTGACCTTCTCCGGGTCGTAGACCACCAAAACCACCTCGGCGTGGCCGGTCCGACCGCTGCAGACCTCGCCGTAGGTCGGGTTGGGCGTATAGCCGCCCGAGTATCCGACGGCGGTGCTGTACACCCCCTCCTGCTGCCAGAACAGCCGTTCGGCACCCCAGAAACAGCCCATGCCGAACATCGCCTGCACGTAGCCCTCCGGCCATGGCGCTCTCAGCGGCGTGTCCAGTACGTGATGCCGGTCCGGTACGGGAATCGGCTGCTGTCTGCCGCGCAGCGCCTCGCCCGGAGCCACCATCGCGGTCTTGTTCCGAATCATGAATCCTCCCTCATCGATCAGCGACCTCGCCAGCACACTGCGAGAAGCCGCCGACCGTTGGATACGTCGAGCGGCCTGTTCGTTACAGATGGGCCATCGTTCCCAGGGCGAGACCTCGAAGCTCACCCCGCGGAGGGGGCACTGCCTCCTCCCGGCCCCCGGCATGCGGGTCACGTCCGTCGGACGGCACAGGCAGGGACGGCACCTGTAGTCCGTCGCCGACGTCGCCCGAGCTCGGCCGGATCTACCCTGCCTCGTGGCGGCCTCATCGGGTCTGCCGCCCGAGCGACTCCTTGCGGGGGACGATGGAGACCGTGGACCTGACGTGCCAGCAGCTGGTGGAGCTGGTGACCGACTACCTCGAGAAGGCGCTGACCGAAGAGGAGCGGTGGCGTTTCCTCGCGCACCTGGACGGTTGCCGGGGCTGCCAGATTCATCTGGACCAGATCCGGACGACAGTGCGCGCGCTGGCCGCCGATCCTGACGATCCAGTGGCTCCCGGGGCGGAGGATCGGCTCGTCAGTCTGTACCGCCGCTGGATGCTGGACAAGCGGCGGTGACCGACGCCGACCTGCATGCGCTGCGCCGAGGGGACGAGGCGGCGTTCCGGGCATTCGTGCGTTCTCAGCACTCCTCAATGGTGCGGTTGGCGCGCATGTACGTGGATGATTCGGCCATCGCGGAAGAGGTGGTCCAGGAGACCTGGGTCGCCGTGCTGCGCGGACTGGAGAGCTTCGAGGGCCGTTCCTCTTTACGTACGTGGATCCATCGGATTCTGGTGAACGTCGCCAGGCGCTACTCCGGCCTGGAGTTTCGCTCGATCCCCTTCTCGTCCGTGGCCATAGCCGGGGAGGATGACCGAGCGGTGGATGCAGACCGTTTCCAGGACGACGGACCCTATGCCGGGCACTGGCTGAACCTGCCCGAGGATTGGTCAGCCCTGCCCCAGGAACGACTGCTCTCAAAGGAGGTCCGGCAAGTCGTTCAGGAGGCGGTTGACGAGCTGCCACCCGCCCAACGGGAGGTCATCGTGCTCCGCGACGTGCACGGCTGGTCCAGCGACGAGGTGTGTGAGCAGCTCCACCTCACCCCCGGTAACCAGCGCGTGCTGCTGCACCGCGCACGGGCACGGGTGCGCCGACGTCTCGAGGAGTACTTGGCGCCGGCCACGCTGCCCGGCTGATCTGCTGCGGTGTGGCCACGGCAAGAGCGCACCCCCCCCGCCGGTCAGTTGTCTCATGTGGACGGGTCGGCCACGTCGACGACCGGGTCCGGGCTGGGTGTCCGTGTGTTCGCCGGCGGCCCCCATCCTCGACCTCGGGTGTAACGGGCGAGCCGTCCCACTCCACTGATGCGTCGGCTCCCTCGACCGGCGAGGGGTGACGAGGGTCGAACCATGAGGAGGACCTGGGAATGACCGAGAAGGTCGACATGCCGCAGTCCGCGTGGCGTGCGCGCCTGGATCCTGAGCTGTACCGCATCCTGCGCGAGAAGGGCACCGAACCGCCGTTCACCGGCCGCTACTACGACAGCAAGACACCAGGCCGCTATCGCTGCGCCGGTTGCGGCCAGGAGTTGTTCTCCTCGGAGACGAAGTTCGACTCCGGCACTGGATGGCCGAGCTTCACGCAGCCGGTCCGTCCCTCTGCGGTCCGGGAGGAGGCGGACCGCGGTTTCGGCATGGTGCATACCGAGGTGATGTGCGCTCGGTGTGACGGTCACCTGGGCCACGTGTTCGACGACGGTCCCGCGCCCACCGGGCAGCGCTACTGCATCAACTCCGCCGCGCTCGAGCTGCAGGCGGACGGACAGCCGGATCCCGGCAGGAGCCGGTAGAGGCGGTGCGCGGCATGGGTTTCCTTCAGCGCGCTAGAAGAGCCCATGCCGGCTTCCCCGCCGTGGGCCGCGTCCTGCGGCAGGAAAGACACGTGTCACTGGCGCTGCCGGCACGGTCAAGTCCGCCGGCGTGGTGTGTGACGACTACCGCGTGATCTTCATGTCGGGTCAGGCGCTGAGCGCCGGGATAGTCGGCTGCGTGGTCACCTCCTGAGTGGTGCCGTCGGTGTCGGTGACGGT
>NZ_JAAKGN010000255.1:0-3720 GCF_011039295.1 Modestobacter sp. KNN46-3
TCGCTCTCGCTCATCACGGTCGAGCCTGCCCCGGCCGACCTGGACCGGCCAGCCGGGGAGGCTCGCTCACAGCAGGTCGAACTCGTTGTGCGACGCACCGCCGGACAGCAGCGCGTAGCCGGGGCCGACGCAGACGCCGGTTCCAACGGCAGCTACGACTCCGGGTTCTCCGAGCAGGCGAGTGCCCTCGTGGGCGAGGAGGTGACCGTGTCGGCGACCGTGAACGAGGTGGTCGACCCGAACTCCTTCTCCATCACCGGCATCGAGGAGACCTCCGCCGAGCCGCTGCTCGTCGTGGGCTCGGACATCGCGGGCGTCCTCGAGGAGGAGCTGGGCCTCGACCTGACCGACGACGGCTACACCGACTTCGCGGGCCGGGAGTACATCGTCGCCGAGAGCGTCGACATCCAGGTGCCGGCCGAGCAGGAGTGACCCACCCGGGCACCGCGCGCGCTCGGGCGGTGCCCGGGAGGGCAGGTCAGCCGGCCCGCCGCCGGAGCCACCGCCGGCGGCGGGGGGACGGCGCCGGCTCCGACACCGCGGGCCCGGGGACGACGACCGGGCGGCTGAGCCGCCACTCGGCGACCATCTCCTCGACGTCCGGCATCCCCACCGGGATCCACGGTCCCTCGGCCGGCTGACGGTAGTACCGGTCGACCCGGGCGACGTGCGCCTCGACCACCGCGCGGGCCAGCTCCTCGGTGGGCTGCCGGGCGACCCGGGCGGGCAGCTCCTCCCGTTCCTTCCGCAGCGCCAGCCCGGTGGGCATGATCGCGGCGACGTCGGCCTCTTCCCGCCGCGCCCACTCCAGCGCCCACTCGTAGGTGGTCTTCTCCCGCTCCCGCCGGGGCAGCGGCTTCCCGGCGCCGGCCAGCCCCTCGAGGTCTCCTCGCTCGCGGGCCTGCGTGATCTGGTGCTCGACCCAGCTCTCGAACGACACACCTTCCGGCTTGCGTTCCGTCATCGGCGTCCTCCTCCGCGTTCCTCTGCCAGTCTGGGCGGCATGCGGACGACGGGCACCCGAGAGGTCTACCGGAACCCATGGCTCCGGCTGCGCGAGGACGCCATCGAGCTGGACGACGGATCGCCGGGCGTCTACTCCGTCGTCGAGCGGCCGCACTTCGGCCTGGTGATCGCTGCCGAGCGGGACGGCTTCTGGCTGGTCGAGCAGTTCCGCCACCCGCTCGGCCGCCGCTCCTGGGAGTTCCCCCAGGGCACCTGGCCGGCGGGCGGGACCGGGACGGCGGAGGAGCTGGCCCGCGCCGAGCTGGCCGAGGAGACCGGGCTGAGGGCGGCCCGGCTGAGCCACCTCGGGCACCTGGACCTGGCGCCGGGGCTCACGACCCAGGAGTTCGACGTCTGGCTGGCCGAGGGCCTGACGCGCGGCCCCACCGCCCGCGAGGCGACCGAGGCCGACATGCGCTCGGCGTTCGTCACCGAGGCCGAGCTCCGGGCGATGGTCCGCGACGGCCGGTTCACCGACGGCCCCTCGCTGGCCGCCTACAGCCTCCTGCTGCTCACCCGAGGAGAGACCCAGGAGTGAACTGCACGCCGGACGGGAACCGAGGAGCCATGGACGAACCTGCCCACAACGTCGAGGTCACGGTCACCACGCACGACGCGGAGTCCGCCGAGATCACGGTCGTCGGTGAACTGACCGAGCACGCCCGCCGGCCGTTGGTCCGCGAGATGACCGATCTCATGCTGGCCGGCGCCACGCTGAAGCAGGTCCGGGTCGACCTGTGCGAGGTCACCTTCATGAACTCGGCCGGGATGGCGACCCTCGTGCAGTTGCAGCGGATGGCCCAGCCCCGGGGCATCGACACCCCGCTCGTGGTGCACACCGCCGCCGTCGCCCGCCCCCTGCAGCTCAGCGGCCTGTGGCGGCGCTTCACCATCGTCGACCGCCGCGAGGGCCACCCGGAGGACGTGCACGAGGGTCGCCATCCCGGCCGAGTTCATGAAGGTGACCTCGCACAGGTCGACCCGGACCTGCTTCAGCGTGGCGCCGGCCAGCATGAGATCGGTCATCTCGCGGACCAACGGCCGGCGGGCGTGCTCGGTCAGTTCACCGACGACCGTGATCTCGGCGGACTCCGCGTCGTGCGTGGTGACCGTGACCTCGACGTTGTGGGCAGGTTCGTCCATGGCTCCTCGGTTCCCGTCCGGCGTGCAGTTCACTCCTGGGTCTCTCCTCGGGTGAGCAGCAGGAGGCTGTAGGCGGCCAGCGAGGGGCCGTCGGTGAACCGGCCGTCGCGGACCATCGCCCGGAGCTCGGCCTCGGTGACGAACGCCGAGCGCATGTCGGCCTCGGTCGCCTCGCGGGCGGTGGGGCCGCGCGTCAGGCCCTCGGCCAGCCAGACGTCGAACTCCTGGGTCGTGAGCCCCGGCGCCAGGTCCAGGTGCCCGAGGTGGCTCAGCCGGGCCGCCCTCAGCCCGGTCTCCTCGGCCAGCTCGGCGCGGGCCAGCTCCTCCGCCGTCCCGGTCCCGCCCGCCGGCCAGGTGCCCTGGGGGAACTCCCAGGAGCGGCGGCCGAGCGGGTGGCGGAACTGCTCGACCAGCCAGAAGCCGTCCCGCTCGGCAGCGATCACCAGGCCGAAGTGCGGCCGCTCGACGACGGAGTAGACGCCCGGCGATCCGTCGTCCAGCTCGATGGCGTCCTCGCGCAGCCGGAGCCATGGGTTCCGGTAGACCTCTCGGGTGCCCGTCGTCCGCATGCCGCCCAGACTGGCAGAGGAACGCGGAGGAGGACGCCGATGACGGAACGCAAGCCGGAAGGTGTGTCGTTCGAGAGCTGGGTCGAGCACCAGATCACGCAGGCCCGCGAGCGAGGAGACCTCGAGGGGCTGGCCGGCGCCGGGAAGCCGCTGCCCCGGCGGGAGCGGGAGAAGACCACCTACGAGTGGGCGCTGGAGTGGGCGCGGCGGGAAGAGGCCGACGTCGCCGCGATCATGCCCACCGGGCTGGCGCTGCGGAAGGAACGGGAGGAGCTGCCCGCCCGGGTCGCCCGGCAGCCCACCGAGGAGCTGGCCCGCGCGGTGGTCGAGGCGCACGTCGCCCGGGTCGACCGGTACTACCGTCAGCCGGCCGAGGGACCGTGGATCCCGGTGGGGATGCCGGACGTCGAGGAGATGGTCGCCGAGTGGCGGCTCAGCCGCCCGGTCGTCGTCCCCGGGCCCGCGGTGTCGGAGCCGGCGCCGTCCCCCCGCCGCCGGCGGTGGCTCCGGCGGCGGGCCGGCTGACCTGCCCTCCCGGGCACCGCCCGAGCGCGCGCGGTGCCCGGGTGGGTCACTCCTGCTCGGCCGGCACCTGGATGTCGACGCTCTCGGCGACGATGTACTCCCGGCCCGCGAAGTCGGTGTAGCCGTCGTCGGTCAGGTCGAGGCCCAGCTCCTCCTCGAGGACGCCCGCGATGTCCGAGCCCACGACGAGCAGCGGCTCGGCGGAGGTCTCCTCGATGCCGGTGATGGAGAAGGAGTTCGGGTCGACCACCTCGTTCACGGTCGCCGACACGGTCACCTCCTCGCCCACGAGGGCACTCGCCTGCTCGGAGAACCCGGAGTCGTAGCTGCCGTTGGAACCGGCGTCTGCGTCGGCCCCGGCTACGCGCTGCTGTCCGGCGGTGCGTCGCACAACGAGTTCGACCTGCTGTGAGCGAGCCTCCCCGGCTGGCCGGTCCAGGTCGGCCGGGGCAGGCTCGACCGTGATGAGCGAGAGCGA
>NZ_JAAKGN010000256.1:0-3665 GCF_011039295.1 Modestobacter sp. KNN46-3
CGTCCCGCCGGTGCCCTTCGACATCCGGCTCACCGCGACCCTGGGCGGGGTGGTCATCGGGCTGCTGTTCTCGGTGGCCTACATGACCGAGACGACCGAGCACCGTGCGGTCAAGGCCGGCTGGCCGCCGGGGACGACGGCCGCGCGGCGAGCCGAGCGGGCCGAGCGGGAGCGGATCGAGCGCCAGGCCCGGTACCGCTCCGGCGGCGCGGGCAGCTACGACTGAGGAAGGACCCCCTCGCCCCCCACCACTCGCGAGCTCGCGGCGGGCCCCTGCGAGGGGGCCGCACGACCCGCCGGCCGGTGCTCGTCGCTGGTGGGGCCGGGCCAGGCGTGGACCGCTAGTCCTCGACGCGGAACCCGATCTTCATCGTCACCTGGAAGTAGGCGACGTCGCCGTCGACGACCTGGCCGCGGATCTCCTGGGTCTGGAACCACTCGATGTGGCGGACCGTCTCCGAGGCCTTGCGCACCGCCGTGCGGATGGCGTCGTCGACGCTCGTGGTGGAGCTGCCGACGATCTCGCTCAGCCGGTACACGTGGTCGCTCACGACGGGACTCCTCGACGCCGACTGCCCGGACGGCAGCGCTCGGCCTCGACCCTGGCACGGTCCGGCGCGGCCCGCGAGAGGAGTGGAGCCCCATGTCCGGATTGAACGGACGACCTTCCGCTTACAAGGCGGGTGCTCTACCACTGAGCTAATGGGGCGACGCGCTGATCGGGCGCCGCAGAGCAGGCTACCGGGGGCGGGTCGGGGCCAGCGGTGACCGTCGCACCCGATCGGTCGTTCAGGCGGCGTCGTAGCCGGCCGCGGGGTCGCCGGAGACGTACTCCGCCGGGTCGCTGTCGACGGTCGCCCCCGTGGTGAGCCAGCGGGCGAACCCCTCGGAGTCGCGGCGCTCCAGCTCGTCCAGCGCCGCCTGCCGGCGGCGCACCAGCTCCTGCCGGGCCACCGGTTCGCGGGTCTCGGCCAGCGCCGCCGACGTGCGCACCCACTCCCGGCCCAGCGCCGGCACCGACAGCGCCCGCACCCACCCGTCGTCGGCGGCGAGCGGCAGCACGACGGCCGGGGCGGCCCGCCGGTCCTCCCGCACCCGCCGCACCCCCCACCGGACCAGCAGCACCAGCACCCCGGTGGCCGCCAGGAACACCGTCATCGCGCCGCCGGCCAGCACGGCGCAGCCGCTGAGCACGAGCAGCACGGCCACGGTGACGACGGCACTGCGCCAGGCGGCGTCGACGGCCGCCTGCCGCGGGTCCCGGACCGCCGCGTCCCGGGCGATGCCCGCGCCGAGGCAGGCGGCGACGCCCGCGGCCAGCGCCACGGCGACCAGACCGGGCAGCCCGAGCGACACACCGCCGACCGCCGCCAGCGCGCCGCCGACCAGCACGGACATGCCCAGGGCGGCGCGGGTGAGCAGGACAGGGAGGGGCACGGGTGGCCTCCAGGCAGCGAGCAGGTGAGGGGTGTCGGCCGTCCCGTTCCCCGCACCGGGCTTGATCACCCCTGCCGACGGTGCGGCGCAGTGACGGCCGCCGTCCCCCCGGCGAGCGACGTCCAGCTCATTCACAGCTCACCACCAGTCGCGAGCCAGTCCGAGGGCGCACAGTGGTGTCTTCGCGGCGGGGAGGTCCTGCCGTGAGGAGGGACTTCCCGTGAGTGAGCAGAACCGCCCGGCCGACGAGACGGGCCTCGGCGCCGACCGCGCGGCCGGTTCCGGCTGGGCGCCACAGCAGAGCCGCCCGGCGTCCACCCACCAGACCCCCGGCTCCGGGCAGCCCGCGAGCGCACCGACCGAACAGTTCCCGACCGCCGGTGCCACCGAGCAGCCGTCGGCCACCCCGCCGTTCGCGGCCGCCCCCGCGACGGCGCACCAGCCGTGGCCGCCGGCCGGCTACGGCACCGCCGGGTACCAGCGCACCCTGGGGGCGAGCGCACCCGCCGGTGCCGTGCCCCCCGCCGGCGCCGAGGCCCGTCTCGTCGGCCGGGCGGTTCTGCTCACTCACGGGAAGTCCCTCCTCACGGCAGGACCTCCCCGCCGCGAAGACACCACTGTGCGCCCTCGGACTGGCTCGCGACTGGTGGTGAGCTGTGAATGAGCTGGACGTCGCTCGCCGGGGGGACGGCGGCCGTCACTGCGCCGCACCGTCGGCAGGGGT
The DNA here is from genome assembly GCF_011039295.1 of Modestobacter sp. KNN46-3. NCBI lineage: Bacteria > Bacillati > Actinomycetota > Actinomycetes > Geodermatophilales > Geodermatophilaceae > Modestobacter > Modestobacter sp. KNN46-3. The sequence goes on from NZ_JAAKGN010000256.1 coordinate 2,162, forward strand.
GATCAAGCCCGGTGCGGGGAACGGGACGGCCGACACCCCTCACCTGCTCGCTGCCTGGAGGCCACCCGTGCCCCTCCCTGTCCTGCTCACCCGCGCCGCCCTGGGCATGTCCGTGCTGGTCGGCGGCGCGCTGGCGGCGGTCGGCGGTGTGTCGCTCGGGCTGCCCGGTCTGGTCGCCGTGGCGCTGGCCGCGGGCGTCGCCGCCTGCCTCGGCGCGGGCATCGCCCGGGACGCGGCGGTCCGGGACCCGCGGCAGGCGGCCGTCGACGCCGCCTGGCGCAGTGCCGTCGTCACCGTGGCCGTGCTGCTCGTGCTCAGCGGCTGCGCCGTGCTGGCCGGCGGCGCGATGACGGTGTTCCTGGCGGCCACCGGGGTGCTGGTGCTGCTGGTCCGGTGGGGGGTGCGGCGGGTGCGGGAGGACCGGCGGGCCGCCCCGGCCGTCGTGCTGCCGCTCGCCGCCGACGACGGGTGGGTGCGGGCGCTGTCGGTGCCGGCGCTGGGCCGGGAGTGGGTGCGCACGTCGGCGGCGCTGGCCGAGACCCGCGAACCGGTGGCCCGGCAGGAGCTGGTGCGCCGCCGGCAGGCGGCGCTGGACGAGCTGGAGCGCCGCGACTCCGAGGGGTTCGCCCGCTGGCTCACCACGGGGGCGACCGTCGACAGCGACCCGGCGGAGTACGTCTCCGGCGACCCCGCGGCCGGCTACGACGCCGCCTGAACGACCGATCGGGTGCGACGGTCACCGCTGGCCCCGACCCGCCCCCGGTAGCCTGCTCTGCGGCGCCCGATCAGCGCGTCGCCCCATTAGCTCAGTGGTAGAGCACCCGCCTTGTAAGCGGAAGGTCGTCCGTTCAATCCGGACATGGGGCTCCACTCCTCTCGCGGGCCGCGCCGGACCGTGCCAGGGTCGAGGCCGAGCGCTGCCGTCCGGGCAGTCGGCGTCGAGGAGTCCCGTCGTGAGCGACCACGTGTACCGGCTGAGCGAGATCGTCGGCAGCTCCACCACGAGCGTCGACGACGCCATCCGCACGGCGGTGCGCAAGGCCTCGGAGACGGTCCGCCACATCGAGTGGTTCCAGACCCAGGAGATCCGCGGCCAGGTCGTCGACGGCGACGTCGCCTACTTCCAGGTGACGATGAAGATCGGGTTCCGCGTCGAGGACTAGCGGTCCACGCCTGGCCCGGCCCCACCAGCGACGAGCACCGGCCGGCGGGTCGTGCGGCCCCCTCGCAGGGGCCCGCCGCGAGCTCGCGAGTGGTGGGGGGCGAGGGGGTCCTTCCTCAGTCGTAGCTGCCCGCGCCGCCGGAGCGGTACCGGGCCTGGCGCTCGATCCGCTCCCGCTCGGCCCGCTCGGCTCGCCGCGCGGCCGTCGTCCCCGGCGGCCAGCCGGCCTTGACCGCACGGTGCTCGGTCGTCTCGGTCATGTAGGCCACCGAGAACAGCAGCCCGATGACCACCCCGCCCAGGGTCGCGGTGAGCCGGATGTCGAAGGGCACCGGCGGGACG
>NZ_JAAKGN010000257.1:0-3651 GCF_011039295.1 Modestobacter sp. KNN46-3
CGGCGGCGCTGGACGGGCTCACCGAGCGCGGCCTGGTCGCCGACGGCGCGCTCACCGAGGCCGGCCAGCAGCTGCGCGCGTCGATCGAGCAGGAGACCGACGCGCTGTCGGCCGCCCCGTTCCTGCAACTGGGAGGCTCCGATCGCACGGCCCAGCACCTCCCGTCGTCCCAGGGCCGCGTCCGTCGCGCGGGCCGTCGTCCATCGTGACACGCGGGGACGCTCCTGGGCATCCCGGTCGCCCGACCGGGGGGTGAACGACGTGGGAAGAGTCAGCCGGCGACCTCGCCGGCCGGAACCGGCACCCGCAGCGCCACCAGGAACCGGGAGACCATCGCGTAGCCGGCCACGGTGGTCACGAGCTCGACCACCTGCCGGTCGTCCAGGTGCGCACGCACGGCGGAGAAGACGGCATCGGGGACGTCGACCTGCCGGCTCGACGCATCGGTGAACCGCAGCACGACGGCCTGCACCGGGGAGAACACCGGCGCCCCGGCCACGTCGGGGGTCCGCAGCGCGGCGAGCTGGGCGCCGGTGACCCCGGCCCGGCGGGCGGCCGGCTCGTGCGCGACCCACTCGAACTCCGCCCCGTTGAGGACGGCGATCCGCAGCACCACCAGCTCGGTCAGGTCGGCGGTCAGCGTCGTCCCGTTGCGCAGCGCCCCGAGCAGCGCGCTCCACCCCTCGGCGACGGCGGGGCTGTGCAGCAGCAGGCGGTCCAGCCCGGACAGCTCTCCCCCGCGCCGAGCCCGCAGCACCTCCGCGGCCGGGGTGTCCCCGGCGGCGTCCGGCAGCCGCGCGCCGGTCACGACCGGGACAGCACGCCGGCCGGGAACGCACCGTTGCCCAGCAGCCGGCCGGTCAGGTCGCCGGCGAGCGCGGCGACCCGCTCGGTGCGCTCGACGCCCAGGTGCACGAACGGGGCGGCCGACAGCGCGTCGGTCTCCTGCTCGATCGACGCGCGCAGCTGCTGGCCGGCCTCGGTGAGCGCGCCGTCGGCGACCAGGCCGCGCTCGGTGAGCCCGTCCAGCGCCGCCGTCCACTCCTCGTCCGACCACCCACGGGTCGCCTGGGCGGCCTGCCGGGTGAACCCGCGGCCGGTGAGCGTGTGCGTGACCAGGGCCTCCAGGCCGGTCAGCCCGTGCCGGACCACGCTGAGCACGTGCCCGTCGCCGCGGTGCTCGCGGAGCAGCGTGACGCCGTGCCACACCTGCAGCAGCGGCTCGTCCGGCCAGGGCAGGTCGGCGTGGGCGGCGAACAGCGGCCGGCCCTCCGGCGTCAGCGCTGTGCACGCCTCGCTCAGCAGGCCGGACAGCTCCCGCAGGCTGCTCTCGTCGGCGCCGTCGAGGAGCCGGGTGAGCGAGGCGCGCGCGGCCGCGGTCCGGGCGGCGAGCACCTGCTCCGGGGTGGCCAGGGTCCAGGCACGGGGCAGGTGCCGGGCCACGATCGCCGGGGCGAAGTTGGCGAAGGTCGCCGTCACCACGCCCGGGCCGACCGCCCCCATCGCCGCCGCGCGGCCGGCGAAGTAGACCATCCGGCCCGGGCGCAGGCCGGCTCCGGTCAGGTGCTCGTCGGTCTCCGGCGCGAAGTAGACGTGCGAGTGCAGCGGCTCCAGCCGCCGGTGGGTGCGGGCGACCAGGCGGAGGTCGGGGGCGAGCGGGGAGGCGGGCTGATCGACGCTGACCATGCCGCGCACCCTAACCACTCAGTCGCGCGACCCCGAGGCGGCCGACCCGGCCCAGCGGGCATCCGCGACGCAGGAGCGGTTGTGGTCCAGGTCGTCCTCGACGTACTGGGTGAGCACGACCCGGCCGCCGCCGACGAGCGGGTCGTCGGCGCAGTTGGCGACCGCGCCGCGGAGGCTGCGGGCGCCGGCCAGCCAGCTGTCCAGCCCGTGCAGGCTGCTCCACGACGGCACGTCACCGACGATCTCGCCCCACTGGTAGCCGGTCGAGTAGAGCCCGACCCGGCCGCCCACCGACTCGAGGTGGTCGGTCATCCCCTCCAAGGTGGCCCGGTTGTTCCGCTGCGCCGCGGCGCCGTCGGTCTGCCAGGTGTTCATCGTCTCGACGTCCAGCCACCAGCGCAGGCCGACGAGGTCGGCCGGGTCCTCGATGGCGGCGTCCCCGTCGAGGTCGCCCAGGGTGTCCAGCACGATCCGGACGTCGTTCTCGGCCCGTTCGACGCCGTACTCGTAGGAACAGGCAGCGCTGTTGCCGCCGTCGCACGCGCCGTAGCGGTTGACGCCCCGCGACGGCCAGGTCGTCACCTGCTCCCGCACCTCGCCCGGGTTGGCGGTGTTCACGTACAGCTGCGCCCGTGGCTGGGCCGGCTCGGCACCCGAGGAGTCGTTCGCCCACTCCCACTGGTCGGCGAGACAGGGGTTCTCCGTGGTGGCGATGCCGCCGTTGACGCCGATCACCGCGAACGCCGCGTCGTCGGGGAGCGTCCGGTCGCACTGGGGGTACGAGACGTCGTACCCGACCGTGCCCTGCACCGTGCTCAGCTCGGGACGGGGCTCCTCGGCCGAGGCGGTCGCCGGTGCGCCGAGCACCGCGGCGCCGACCGCCGCCGTGGCCACGACGGCCGTCCGCAGCATGCTCCGCATCACATCGACCGTACGCCTCACCGCGGCCGTCGGCCGGTCACCCGCTGTTCACGAAACTGGACTGGGTAAATGTCTGTACTGCGTTCAGGTTCTGCCCTACGGTGATCACGTGACCCGATCCGGACAGGGGAAGACCCCGCACTGCCCGGTCGGTCGCGTGCTGGGCCTGCGGGAACGCAAGAAGCTCGAGGCCTGGCGGACGATCCGCTCGACCGCGCTGCGCCTGATCAGCGAACGCGGGTTCGACGCGGTGAGCGTGGAGGACATCGCCGCCGAGGCCGGTGTCTCCCGGACGACGTTCTTCAGCTACTTCCGCAGCAAGGAAGCCGTCGTCTACGACCTCGATCCGCAGGAGCTGCAGCAGTGGCGCGCTCTCCTGGCGGACTGCCCGAAGGGCGAGCCGCTGTGGGAGGCGCTCACCGGTCTCGCCCTCAGCCTGGCGGAGCTCCTCGCCGACCGCCTGCCCCTGCAGAAGCGGCTGTTCGAGCAGTCACCGGAGCTCTGCGACTCGTCGCGGGACGTCTGTGACAGCTTCGGGCCCGACCTGCGGGAGTGGGTCGCCCGTCGCACCCCCGACGGCGAGGAGCTGCACGCCGCCCTGGTCCTCAACACCACCTTCGCCGCCTTCAACACGGCGATCGAGGCCTGGGACCCCGACGACTCCTTCGACCACTTCCTGGAACTCGTCCGCGACTGCCTGCGCTGGGCCGGCGCAGGACTCGCCCGACCCATGAGCTGACCCGCACCGCTCTGCACCGGCACTGACCCCGCCGGCCTCCCCGACCGCGCACCGCCGCCGGTCGAGCGGGCCCGTCACCTCCTCCGCACGCGACCGCGCGACGCCGCCGGCCGTGAGCCCTCCGCTGCCCTCATCCCCCTCGTCACCGCGCCCCGCGCGAGAAGGACGGCTCCGTCATGCCCGCCGAAGGCGAGCGTGTAGGCGGTGACCACCCACTGGATGTTCGCCGCGCTGATGCCCAGGTCCAGGCCGGCGTCGGGGAGGGCGATGTTCACGATCGAGGCGTCCAGCACGACCATCAGCTG
>NZ_JAAKGN010000258.1:0-3557 GCF_011039295.1 Modestobacter sp. KNN46-3
GCCGTCGGCGGCTGCCTGGCGCAGAAGGACCGCGGCGAGATCGTCAAGCGCGCGCCCTGGGTCGACGTCGTCTTCGGCACCCACAACGTCGGCTCGCTGCCGGTGCTGCTGGAGCGAGCGCGGCACAACGCCGAGGCGCAGGTGGAGATCGTCGAGTCGCTGGAGGTCTTCCCCTCCACCCTGCCGGCCAAGCGGGACTCCGCGTACTCCGGCTGGGTGTCGATCAGCGTCGGGTGCAACAACACCTGCACGTTCTGCATCGTCCCGGCGCTGCGCGGCAAGGAGAAGGACCGCCGTCCGGGCGAGATCCTGGCCGAGGTGCAGGCCCTGGTCGACCAGGGCGTGCTCGAGGTGACCCTGCTCGGGCAGAACGTGAACGCCTACGGTGTCGAGTTCCGCGAGCGCGGCGCCTTCGCCGACCTGCTGCGCGCGACGGGGCGGATCGAGGGCCTGGAGCGGGTCCGCTTCACCAGCCCGCACCCGCGGGAGTTCACCGACGACGTCATCGCCGCGATGGCCGAGACGCCGGTGGTCTGCCACCAGCTGCACATGCCGCTGCAGAGCGGGTCGGACGACGTGCTGCGCCGGATGCGCCGCGGCTACCGGCAGGACCGCTACCTCGGGATCATCGACCGGGTGCGGGCCGCGATGCCCGACGCCGCGATCACCACGGACATCATCGTCGGCTTCCCGGGTGAGACCGAGGCGGACTTCCAGCAGACCCTCGACGTCGTCCGGCAGGCCCGCTTCTCCAGCGCCTTCACCTTCCAGTACTCCAAGCGGCCGGGCACCCCGGCCGCGGAGATGGACGGGCAGCTGCCCAAGGAGGTCGTCCAGGAGCGCTACCTGCGACTGACCGCCCTGCAGGAGGAGATCAGCTGGGCCGAGAACCGGGCGCTCGTCGGCCGGCCGGTCGAGCTGCTGGTCGCGGCAGGCGAGGGGAGCAAGGACGCCGCCCGCGGCCGGCTCTCCGGTCGGGCCCGTGACGGCCGGCTGGTGCACTTCACCGCCCTCGACGGAGTCCGGGCCGGGGATGTCGTGGAGACGGTCGTGACCGCTGCGAAGCCGCACTTCCTGGTCGCCGACGGCGAGCTGGTCTCCCACCGGCGCACCCGGGCCGGGGACGCCAGCGAGGCCGGCACCCGCCCGACCACCCCGGGCGTGCTGCTCGGCATGCCGCAGATCGGCCTGCCCCCCGTCGTGCCGGACCCCGCGCCCGCCTGCGCCCCGGCCTGACGACAGCGAGGGCCCGCCACCCACCGGGGTGACGGGCCCACGCTGGGCCCCCCTTGAGAGGCTGATCCCGAGCGTCCGGGGGATGAGGAGGACGGAGTCCTTCCTCAGGCTCGGTGAGAGCTGTTGAACGCCCGGGTGAAGTGCTCGGCGGCGTCGCGCTGCGCCCGCTCGGCCTTGTCGAGCACGGCGGCGGCGCCGAAGAACTCGTGCATCACGCCCTCGACGTGCCGGTGCGTGGTGGACACCCCCGCGGACTCCAGGTCCTGGGCGAACTGCTGCCCCTGGCTGCGCAGCACGTCCCGCTCGGCGGTGACGACCAGGGTGGGCGGCATGCTGGCCCGCTGCGCGGGGGTCCAGTCCAGCAGTGCGATGCGTGGGTCGGTCGCCGCCTCCGGCGTGCCCTGGAAGGCGTGCATCGCCATCCAGGACAGCAGTGGGCGGTCCAGTGGACGGGCGTCGGCGGCGTCGGTCATCGACTCGCCGAACTGCTCGGCCGTGGTCAGCGGGTAGACGCAGACCTGGGCCAGCGGCACGGGCTGGTCGTTGGCGGCCAGGGTGAGCGAGGTGGCCGCAGCCATGGTGCCGCCGACGGACTCACCGCCGATGGCCATCCGGGTCGGGTCCCCACCCAGCTGCTGGGCGTTCTCCCGCACCCAGGTCCACGCGGTCAGGACGTCGTCGTGCGACGCCGGGAAGACCGCCTCCGGTGCCCGGCGGTAGTCAGGCGAGACGATGATCGCGTTCGTCTTGTTCGACAGCCCGCGGCACGATGCGTCGTAGGTGTCGATGTCGAACAGCACCCAGCCGCCGCCGTGCAGCCACATGATGATCGGCACCGGGCCGACCCCCGGGTCGCTCGGGGTGTAGACCCGCAGTGTCTGCTCGCCGCCGGCGCCGTCCGGGATCCTCAGGTCCTCCACCGAACCGACCGGCTCCGGGCCCTCGATCCCGCGGTCGGCCATCACCTTCCGCACGGCGGCGTCCGGGCCGGGCTGCTTGCGGGCCTCGCCGGGCGTGAGGATCTCGAACGGCAGCGGGCCGAGGGACGAGTGCGCGTCGACGATCGCCTGCGCCTGCGGGTCGAGCAGGCCACTGGCGTCGGTGACCAGCTCCTTCTGCCGGCCGGACAGCACGTCGCGGACGTGGTCCAGCGGCTTGGCCAGCATCCCGGCGATCTTCTCCGCGATCCCCTCGGCGGGGGCGTGCGGATGCGGCCGGGTGGGCGCCATCCGCTTGTTGGTGAGGAACTGCTCCCCGAGCTCGGCCATCCGCTGCGGCCCGGCCTTGGCCCGGAACTCCGGCAGCTCCTCGTCCTCCTCGTCGTGGACGTGGTGCCGGACGACCTCCATCAGGTCGGTGAGCGCCTGCTCGAACTCCGGCTGGCCCGGCTCGGTGCGCCCGAGGGTGACCAGGAGCTCCTTGATCTGCTGGTGCTCGTGCTCGGCGTCGTCGTGCTCGTCGGTCATCCCGATCTCCGGCCAGATCGGGTACAGCACGACCTCCTCGGAGAAGGCGTGCGCGGCCAGTTCGAAGGAGATCTGGTCGACCAGCACCCGGCGGTTGCCGCGGCCGGCCTCCAGGTGCTGGAACTGCCGCTCGACGACCGCGTGGTCGTCGGCGATCAGGTGGTCGATGTCGCCGGGCTGGGTGCGGTAGGACAAGGCCACGCGGGCCTCCTCACGAGGTGGGGGTGCCGACGAGTCGGACGCCGGCCTCGGCTCTCCACCACCTACCCGCGGGCCCCGCTGGTACACGATCGGCGGCCGGGAGAACGTCGAGGGCCCGTCCGGTGACGGACGGGCCCTCGATGGTGCGTTCCCCGGTGGCTCAGCGGCGGCCGGCGGACTTCTCGGCCTCGGCCAGCCACTCGCGGCGGGTGGCCAGGTTGGCCTCGGCCTCGCCGATCCGCTTGGCGTTGCCGGCGGCCTGCGCCTTGGCCAGCTGGTCCTCGGCCTTGGTCACCGCCGCCCGCATCGAGGTCAGCAGCGGGTTCTCCGGCTGGACCCGGGGGCGGGCGGACTCGCTCGCGCCGCGGAACTTCTCCTCGACGGTGCGCATCCGGTCCTCGAGGTCGCGCATGGCGCCGCGGGGCACGTGCCCGATGGCGTCGTAGCGCTCCTGGATCTTGCGCAGTGCGTTCTGGTTGCCCTTGTTGGCCGGGTCGAGCTTCTCCGCCTCGGCGAGCAGCTCCTCCTTGGCCTTCTGGTTGGCCAGCTCGTCACTGCTGCGCGCCTGGTCGTTGGCGGTGCGGGCGGCGAAGAACACGTCCTGGGCGGCGCGGAACTTCTTCCACAGGTCGTCGTCGGTGTCCCGGCCGACCC